>JALWHA010000374.1 GCA_027038695.1 Acidobacteriota bacterium | reverse complement strand
GTATTAAAGGATGGATATTTTTGAGGGGATATGTAAATTATAAACAATGTAGAAATATAAAAAGCGGTTAATAAAAAGATAATTATCGCCATACTGTTGCTTTGTTTGCTATCCGTTTTTGTTATAGATTGCTTTAGCCTGTCTGTGAATTTATTGAATTTTTCTATTTTTTCGTCAAATTTGTTTTTTTCAAATAAATAGATTGCTGTGAATAAAATAAAAATTGCTGTTAAAGAGAATATAATACCGTTAAGGATACTTTTTGATTTCAGTACAATTGCTATTGTGGTGAATACCCCTGAAAAAAAGTAAAAGATAATTAAGGCCTGGTTGTAAGAGAATTTTAAAAGAAGAATTTTATGGTGGATATGTCCTTTGTCGGGATTTGTAAGGGGATTTTTGCCTTTTAGTAGCCTTCTTGTGAAGGCGAAGATTGTGTCCGCCACGGGTATAAGGACAAATAGAGACGGGAATATTATTGCGATTACCGTTCCTGTTTTATAAGAAACTGAAAGGGATAAAACCGCAATGTTAAACCCTAACAGAAGGCTTCCCGCGTCACCTAAAAATATTATGGCAAGAGGCAGATTAAAGTTTAAAAATGCTGCTATGCTCCCTAAAAATAGGGAAGAGATTATTCCCTGAGTGTAAAATCCTTTTAAAAACGAGATAATAGTTAATGCACCAAAGGAGAAAAATGAAATCCCTCCCGCAAGGCCGTCCATTCCGTCTATAAGGTTTATAGCGTTTGTAACTCCGATAATCCACAAGTACGAAATAATAACTGAAATTATCTCAAAATTTAAAAATCCGCTGTAATTCCCGCCTATTTTGAATCTTATTCCCTCTCCGAAAATAATAATCGTTGCCGCTACAAATTGCCAGAATAGTTTTGTTAAAGGTGTTAAATCGTATTTGTCGTCAATTAAGCCTGTTAAAAAAATAATCAAATTAGAAATAAGCAGTAGTATTAAAATTTTGTGTGCTGATACCGATGCTATCATTAATGAAACTATTATTCCGAAAAAGATTGCTATTCCCCCTGTTCTCGGGGTGATAGAAGGGTGTATTTTGCGTTCATTGGGGATGTCTATTATCCCGAATTTATTAGCTAAGTTTACGGAAAGAGGGATTAATATAGTTGTTGCCATGAAGGATGTAAGTGTCAAAATTATTTCCAACTCAATCCCCCCCCGCTTTATATTCAGCCCACATGAATTTAATAATACTATAAATTTAGAGACTATCAATTCTTAAATTGTCCATTGTTTAATGATAAAATGACTGGGAAAGTTTGAAGGTGGGTATATGAAAGAATCTTACGGCTTTACAAAAAACAGAAATATGTTAATCATATTTTTTTTGATAGGCTTTTTTATTTATTTCCCTTCTTTAAAAGGGAACTTTATCTTTGACGATGTGAATTTGCTTAATGATGCTCAAAGGTTCCAATCTGTTCCGGGTTATTTTAAAACGATAACCACTTCAAAAAGGTTTTTCACTAATAGAGACAGTTATGCTTTCTGGGTGCTGTTTTTAACAGAGTATAAGGTTTTCGGGATGCACCCTTCAGGCTATAAGATTGTTAATTTACTTTTTCACATACTTGCATCGTTTGTTTTTTTTCTGTTTTTAAAGAGGTTGTTAACTGTTAAATTTGCCAATGATAAAAATAAAGGGAAAGAATGGATTTCCTATTTTTCTTTTTTAGGTGGACTTTTATTTTTGGCGCACCCCCTGGATACCGATGTTGTTTCGTTTTTTGCATGTATGAACAAAGGGATAGGGAGATTATTCTTTGTTTTCTTCGGATCTTTTTTTGTATTTTTTGCAAAATTTTTGTGATTCAAAAAAATATGATAGAATGCATACTATGTCAGATTATCAAAATAATTCTATTTTTTGGGTTGAGACTGCAAAAATTCGACCAAATCCATTTCAGCCTCGTCGTG
>JALWHA010000373.1 GCA_027038695.1 Acidobacteriota bacterium | reverse complement strand
GTGTAATAGGTAAAGAATTGTATAAGTTAAGTTGTATTTTACGAACTCAAAAGTGTGAATCCTGTCCTGTTAATCTTCGTTGTTTTTACGCAAAGATATTTAAGACTCCTGTAACTTCCGAAGAAACGTTTAAGGGGAATCAAAAACCGCACCCCTTCACAATTTCGGTTGATTTGCCTCTTAATTGTGAGGTTGAAGGTGCGGTATTGACGATAAGAATGATAGGGGAAAGTTACAAAATGCTTCCCTACCTCTTTCTTGCAGTGCAAAATGCGGGGAAAGAAGGAATATTCAGGGAAAGAATAAAATTTTTCATAGAAAAACTCACGGCAAACGAGGAAGAAGTTTTAATAAAAGGGGACAAACTTGACCTGAACATAACCCCGAAACAATGGCAATTAAACGCTAATAAATCTCCATTAACTAAAAAAAACATTGTTATCCGCTTTAAAACCCCGCTGAAAATTGTAAGAAAACAATTTCTTGTCAGGAATCTGAACTATGAAGAGTTTATAAGAAACGGATTGAGGAGGCTAAAACTTCTCGCATACTTTTACGGAGAAAACTCCGATGTTTACATTGACTTGAAGGAGTTATTTAATATGGATTTTCAAGAAAAGGCATTAATTAATATCCGTTCCTATAGATACTACTCTTTCAGGCAGCATAATGCGGTCAATATGAAAGGCTTTATCGGACGGATTGAGGTTAAAAAGGGGTTTTTTCCTATTGAGTTGTCGTTGTTAAAGGGAATTGAGACTTTCGGAATAGGCAAGGCGACAAGTTTCGGTTTCGGACATATAGAAATAGTTGAGGTTTAAAATGGCTAAAAAGTGCTTTGTTATATTAAACCACGAAATTACCGAGATGCAGAAAAAAGAGTTAAAGGAGAGGTTTTCAATTGAAGGCATAAAACCGCTTCCATCAAAACTGAAAAACTCAATTGTTGAAATAGACCCTGAAAAATGGCTTGATGAAGAGACTTTGAAATCTATAAAAAAGGAAATTACATCTTTTCTTGAAAAAGGGGATTACTTATGGGTTCAAACTGAGTATGGCTTAACCTGTTATTTAGTGCAATATGCTTTTAAAAAAGGCTTTATCCCGATTTACTCAGCGACAAAAAGGGTATTCAAAGAGACAAAACTTTCACCAGAGCAGGTTAAAAGAGAATACCTGTTTCAGCACATCTGTTTTCGTCTTTATAAGGAGGTAAAATAATGGCAAAGCAGTTTATCTCATTTTTAGGCACCGGGTCATATGAGCCCTGTATGTATTATTGGAAAGAAAAATCCGAAGACCTGAAACCCGTATCATATGTTCAAACCGCAATTTTTAAATTATTATGCAGCGATTTTGACGAAAATGATAGAATAACAATCTTTATAACAGATTATGCTGAATCAAGAAACAAAGAAGGTCTTACTAAAGAATTTGAAAAATTTGGAATAAAACAGCCGGAGTTTGTAAAAATACCTGACGGCAAAAGCGAGAAAGAACTATGGGAAATATTTGATGCTGTTTTTAATCCTCTTGAAAAGAACGGGGAAATTATCTTTGACATAACCCATTCTTTCAGATATCTTCCTATGATTTTATTTGTTTTATTAAACTATGCTTCCTTTGTAAAAGAGATTGAAATTTCAGGCATATACTACGGCGCATTTGAGGTATTGGGAACCCCGAATTATGTAAAAGAAAACATTCCTCTTGAAAAAAGGTTTGTACCTATATTTGATCTAACCCCCCTTGCGCACATTCAAAAATGGATTGCGGCAACCCAATCCTTTGTTGTAAGCGGTAATGCAGAATTGTTAGCGAACATGATAAACCAGAGCGAGGAGCAATTTTCTGAAAAAGTTAATAACAAGGATGAAAACTTAAAGAATATATTTAAAAACATTAATCCATTAACAGAGTCTCTTCAAAAATTCAGCAATGAAATACTTACCTGT
>JALWHA010000372.1 GCA_027038695.1 Acidobacteriota bacterium | reverse complement strand
TTGAGAGGGTTGAAAAGGCTCTGGACTTGCTTTTTAAAAAGGTAATTGAATTAGGCGGCTCTATTTCAGGGGAACACGGCATTGGGATTGCAAAAAAAAGGTTTATGAGATACCAGTTTTCAGAGAAAGAAATTCAATTGTTTAAGAGAATAAAAGCGGTTTTTGACCCTGAAAACATTTTAAACCCTGGAAAGATATTTGATTAGGGAGTGGAGATGGAAAAGAGTTTATACATAATTGACGCTTACGCTCATATTTTCAGAAGTTATTATGCTATAAGAAACATTGACAACAACGCTATTTACGGCTTTACAAGGATTTTGATAAAACTTTTCAAAGACTTTAAGCCAGAATACGCAGTCTGTGTATTTGATGTCGGAAAACCGACATTCAGGCATGAGATGTATGAGGCTTACAAGGCAAACAGGAAAAAGATGCCTGAAGACCTTGCAATGCAAATCCCTAAGATAAAGGAGATTGTTGATGCATTCAATATTGAAAGGCTTGAGATAGAGGGGCTTGAGGCTGACGATTTGATTGCAACTCTGTCTTATAAAGCCTCAAATGAAGGTTATAAGGTTTACATAGTTTCTTCAGACAAGGACTTGTTTCAACTTGTAAACGACAATGTGTTTATACTTGACCCTAAAAAGGATTATAAAGTTTACGACTCAAAGGGAATTGAAGAGTTTTTCGGTGTTTCACCTGAAAAGGTTGCCGATGTGCTTGCCTTAATGGGAGACGCTTCCGACAACATCCCGGGAGCAAAGGGGATAGGGGAAAAGACGGCAAAAAAACTTATAAAAGAGTTTGGAAGCCTTGAAAAACTTTACAATAACCTCTATATGGTCAAGGGAAAGACAAAGGAAAAACTGGAAAAAAGCAGAGAAGATGTTTTTCTTTCAAAAAAACTTGTTTTGCTTGATATTCACAGAGATTTAAACATAGACATTGAAAAATTTAAGGTAAAACAGCCAGACTTTGACAGGCTATATAACATCTTCAAAGAATTAAAATTTAACTCGCTTATAAAAGAATTGGGATTGGATGAGAAAAGGGAAAAAGAGGAAGTTCAAAAGGATTACCACCTGATAGACACAATAGAAAAGTTAAAGGAGTTTGTTAAAACACTGCAAAAACAAAAGGCATTTGCATTTGACACTGAAACCTGCAACCTTGATACAGTTAACCCAAAACTTGCAGGCATTTCCTTCTCATTTGAAAGAGATACAGGTTATTACATTTCCATACTGTCTGAAAACAGGGAAATTCTCCCGAAAGAAACTGTAATCTCACTACTTAAACCGATTTTTGAGAATGAAAAGATTGAAAAGTGCGGGCACAATGTTAAATACGATTATCAGGTTTTAAAGGGATACGGGATAGAGGTTAAGGGTATTAAAGATGATTCAATGATTTTATCCTACCTTTTAAACTCAAATTTAAGGCAACACAACCTTGACGACATAGCAAGGGATTACCTTGATTACACAACAATTAAATACAAAGATTTAACTATGGATAAGAAACTATCCTTCTGCGATTTGCCTGCGGAAAAGGTTTATGAATACTCTTCAGAGGATTCGGACATAGCATTGCAGTTGACAGATTTGCTAAAGCCAAAGGTGAAAGATAAAAAAAATAAAAAACTCTATCAGGAAATAGAAATGCCCCTTGTAAAAATCCTTGCAGAAATGGAATTGACAGGGGTAATGGTTGACAGGGATTTTTTGGAGAAACTTTCGCAGGAGTTTGAAGAGAAATTGAAAAAACTTGAAAAGGAAATATTTGAAGAAGCAGGCTGCACCTTTAACATAAACTCACCGAAACAGTTGGGAGAGGTTTTGTTTGAGAAACTTCAACTTCCCGTTTTGAAAAAAACAAAAAAAACAAAGTCATACTCAACAGGGCATGAAATTCTTGAACAACTTGCAAATGATTTCAGGATTGCAAGGCTTATAGT
>JALWHA010000371.1 GCA_027038695.1 Acidobacteriota bacterium | reverse complement strand
GAAAGTAACAAAGGTTTTACCGGGAATGCAGTCTGCATTTGTAAACATCGGGCTTGACAGGGACGCATTCCTGTATGTAGGGGATATATCGGAGAATATACTCAACATTGAAGAGTTTATAGACGAGGAAAATATTGAAGAACCTGAAGAGGAAAAAACCACAAGCCAGTCGGATGTTCACATTGAAGACTTGTTAAGGGAAGGGCAGGAAATTCTTGTCCAGATTGCAAAAGAGCCTATAGGGACAAAAGGGCCCAGGATTACCGCACATATAAGCCTTCCGGGAAGGTATCTTGTTTATATGCCTACCATTTCCCACATAGGGGTTTCAAGAAAGATTGAAGACGAAAACGAAAGAGAAAGATTAAAAAACATAATGGAAAAAATAAAAAAGGGGACAGGCGGCTACATTGTCAGGACTGCTGCGGAAGGAATGGACGAAGAAGCGTTAAAGCAGGATGTAGAACTATTGCAAAAGATATGGAAAGAGATAATCCAGAAAACTGAAACCTCAAGGGCTCCCCGCCTTATTTACGAAGAGTTGGGGCTTTTAGAAAAGGTAATCAGGGACTACTTTACCGACGACACCACATTGATGCTTGTTGACAACGAAACGGCATACCAGCAGGCTATTCAGTTTTTAGACAAAATAAACGGCAGGTGGATAAACAGGGTAAAACTTTACACAAAGAAACAGCCGATTTTTGAGTTATACGACATTGAAAGCCAGATTGAAGGGGCATTACGCTCAAAGGTATGGCTTAAATCAGGGGGCTATATTGTTATAAACCAGACTGAAGCGCTTGTCTCAATTGATGTTAACACCGGAAGGTATATAGGCAAAAAATCCCTTGAAGAAACGGTTTTCAAAACAAATAAAGAGGCTGTGTCGGAGATTGTAAGGCAAATCAGGTTAAGGAATTTAGGGGGAATAATTGTAGTTGACTTTATTGACATGGAAGAGGAAGAGCATAGAAAAGAAGTGCTTGAACTTCTTGAAACTGAATTAAAAAAAGACAAATCAAGGACAAATATACTTACAATTGAAGAGATAGGGCTTGTAGCAATTACCAGAAAAAGGGTAAAGCAGTCCCTTGAAAGGGAATTAACACAGGTTTGCCCGTACTGTCGGGGAACGGGAAGGGTAAAATCAATCCCGACAATAATACTTGAAATCCAGAGAGAGATAATCAACAGAATAGTGATAAATTACGACAGGGATATAACAATCAGGGTTCATCCCTACATAGGCGAGTATTTAAAAAACGACAATTACTTTATAGTGAAAGAGTTAACCGAATACTTTAATGTAAGGATAAATGTGAAGGAAGACCCGAACCTTCATTTAGAGGAGTACGACATTGTCTTTAATTAACAAGAAATTTTCAATTGCACTGGGAAGCGGCGGGGCAAGAGGGCTTGCACATATAGGCATTTTAAAAACATTAAGGGAAGAAGGCTTGCAAATAGAAGCAATTTCAGGCACATCAATGGGGGCTGTAATAGGGGCTTTCTTTGCCGCAGACAAAATAGAAGAGGCAGAAGAATACTACCGAAATATGAAGGTAACCGATGTTATATTCAACTTTGACCCTATTTTCCCAACATCAGGCTTAATAAACGGCAAAAAGGTTATGCAAATGCTAAGGGATGTTATAGGGGACATCTATGTCTTTGACACTAAAATCCCCTTTTACCCTGTGGCAACCGATTTAGATTCCGGAGAGCCTGTGGTTTTGCAGGACTGCAAACTGTGGGAAGCGATAAGGGCATCCATATCAATCCCGGGATTGTTCAGGCCTTTTAAGATAAACAACAGGTACTATGTTGACGGGGGTATAACAAACCCTGTCCCTGTTAATGTTTTGAAAGAAAGACACAAAAACACAAAAACAATTGCGGTAAACCTAAACTTAAAGCCTACCGACTACAAAAGAGCATGGATTAAAGAAACAGATAGTGAA
>JALWHA010000370.1:453-6049 GCA_027038695.1 Acidobacteriota bacterium | reverse complement strand
AGGCAGTCCCGATTGCCGGGTTCCTAAAAATTCACCGGGACCCCTTATCTTCAAATCCTCTTCTGCTATTAAAAAGCCGTCTGATGTTTTCCCCATAATCTTTACCCTCTTCAAAGCTGTTTCACTTAATTTTTCTATAATTAAAAAGCAATAAGATTGCCTATCTCCTCTCCCTATCCTTCCCCTTAACTGGTGGAGCTGGGACAAACCGAACCTTTCCGCATTCTCTATTACCATTATATTAGCGTTAGGAACATCAACTCCGACTTCAATTACGGTTGTGGAGAAAAGTACGTCTATTTCTCCGTTTTTAAAATTTTCCATTACATTTTCTTTTTCCAGAGGCTTCATTTTACCGTGAATCATGGCTGTTTTAAGTTCTTTAAAGTAAGTCTCGGATAATTCTTTAAACTTTTCAGTCGCTGAAGTTAATCCGAGATTATCCGAAGGGTCAATCAAGGGATAGACAAAATAGCTTTGAATCTTTTTCTTTTTTGCCATTTTAAAAACAAATTCATAAACCTCAAAGTCGTTTTCTCTTTTCTTGACAATTGTTTTTACTTCTTTTCTTCCCGGAGGTTTACTTCTTATTGCATCGTAATCGTAATGGCCGTACAATGTCATGGCAAGCGTCCTCGGAATAGGGGTAGCGGTCAAAGAAAGTATGTGAGGATAATTGCCTTTTTGAACCAAAGCACGGCGTTGTTCCACCCCGAACCTATGCTGTTCGTCAATGACAACAAACTGAAGATTATTAAATTGAACGTCAGGCTGGATCAACGCATGGGTGCCTATAACAAATTTAATCATTCCGTTTTCAAGACCCGAGTATATCTTTTGTTTCTCTTTTTTCGGAGTGCTCCCGGTTAACAGAAAAACAGAAATTCCCGCTTTTTTTAATATTGGCTCAATTGTTTTATAATGCTGTTGCGCAAGAATTTCTGTAGGCGCTATTAAAGCCGCCTGATCACCCTTTTTTAAAAAAGGGAAAGAGGCAAGAAGAGATACCACGGTTTTCCCTGAACCTACGTCTCCCTGAACAAGCCTGACCACCCTTTGCCCTTTTTCCAAAATTTTATAAATGTTGTTTAGCACCCTCTCCTGCTCCGAGGTCAGTTTAAAGGGAAGCAAAGAGTACATCTCACTTTTTAACTTATCATTAACAATAATTGCTTCTTTTTTTACTTCGTCTTCCCTTCTGGTTAAAGCGAATACTCCTAAAAAAAACTCAAAGAATTCTTCAAAAATTAAGGCTTTTTGATAGTTTGAAGAAAAAGATTCTATCTCCTTTACCTCCCCTATACTTTTCGGAAAGTGTATATGGTTAAAACATTCCCTTTTGTCCGGGAATGAGAGTGCTTGCTTTATCTCTTCCGGAAATAAGAAATCAAGGGGATAAGTATTTAAAATTGTATAAGATATAAGTTTTTTTAAAAATGAGTTTGAAACTTTTTCAATTGAAGAATATACAGGTTCAATTTCAAGTTTGATCTGTGAAAATGTTTTAGCATCTAAAAACTTTACTACAGGGTTGGTCATGCAGTAGTCATTGTTTTTCCACCCTGTTTTACCGAATACAATTATCTCAGAACCGCTTTTTATCATAGGAGCCAGGTACGGTTGATTAAACCAGACAAGTTTTATATTGCCCGTTTCGTCAGATGCTATAGCCTCAAGAACCGGGATCCTCTTTCTAAAACTTCTTTTAAATTTCTTTGAACGGATCTTTACCTTTATTGATACCTTCTCACCTGCCCGTGTATGGCTAATTTTTTTAAAGTTTGACATTTCGTCGTACCTTATAGGGAAAAAGTAAAGTAAATCTTCTACTGTTTTAAACCCCTTTGACTTAAGCCTTTTTAAGGTAACAGGCCCTAAACCTTTAAAATTAATATTTTCAATTGAATCCTGCGGGTGCACAAGCTCGCTCATTTAAAAAAAACCTATCTTTAATCCTAAAATAAAAAGGATTAACCCTCCTAACAACTCGGAGTATTCTCCAAATTTTACACCTAATACCTTGCCGTAACTAATTCCTAAAAAAGACATAAAAGAGGTTAATATGCCCGCCGATATTGCCAAAAGCCATATCCCTTTATTTACCAGAGCCATTGAAACACCTACCGAAAGAGCATCTATACTTACTCCTGAAGAAAATAAAACAAGAGAAAAGCCCCTCGTTAAGTCTCTTTTTTTATCAAACTCGTCTTTGTCTTTTTTCAAACCTTCAGAAAACATCTTCAAACCAAGGATAATTAAGATTATCCCGCCTGCAATCTTGCCGAATTGTCCCGAGTTAATATGGAAAATTCTAACAAAGTAATAGCCTATTAAGGGAAAAAGGAATTGAAAAAGCCCGAAATGAAAAAAAATCCTGAATTTTTGCCTGTTATCAGGTTTTTTTAAAAAAATTGATAACGAAACTGAAACTGCAAGAGCGTCAATCCCGAGAGAAAAAGCAATTAAAAGTATTTCAGCAAAACTCATTTATTTATCCCTTGAAAAAATGTATTCCGCTAATTTAACAAGGTATTTGTTGTTCGGGATTTTCTTTGCGCATTTTACGGTTTCTTCAAACACATTTTTAGCCTTGTTTTTTGCTCCTTGAATACCGAAAAGAGTTACAAAGGTAAGCTTGTGCTGCTCAATATCTTTCCCGGCGGTTTTACCTAATTTTTCGCTTGAAGATTCAATATCAAGTATGTCGTCGGTAATTTGAAACAGAAGCCCCAGATTTAAAGCATAAGACTTTACATCACTGTAAAACCGGTAATCATTGTGAATTATAAGCGGAGTTAACGCAGAAACCTTTATCATTGCACCCGTCTTTGCCATATGCAATTTTTCAAGAAATTGCTCGTTAAAAGGCTTGTTTTCGTCTATGTCCATAACCTGCCCGCCTACCATACCCCTTATACCCGCCGAATCGGATAATTGCGTTACAAATTTCAGCTTCCCTTCGGTTAACTCCTTCTTCTCGGGATAGCGTGAAGCAATGTAAAACGCCTCCGTTAACAAAGCGTCACCCGCAAGAATAGCCGTCCCCTCTCCGAAAACCTTATGGTTTGAAGGCTTGCCCCTCCTGAAATCGTCATTGTCCATAGCAGGTAAATCATCATGAATAAGTGAATAAGAGTGAATCATTTCAATGGCAAGGCAAGCGGGGATTATATCCTCACTATTGAATCCTAAAGCCTCACATGCGGTTAAAGCGAGGATAGGTCTGAATCTTTTCCCCCCGGCAAAAAAGGAATATTCCATAGCCTTAAGAACAATTTCGGCTTCTTTAAATGTTGAAGGAAAGTAATCCCTTACCTTTCGCTCAAAAAATTCTCGTTTTTGCTTTAAATAATCAGAAAGGGATATCGTCATTACTTTCTATATCCTCTTCATATTTTTCTAATTCTTCTACTTTGTCTTCACCGTCTTCAATCTCTTCAAGGTATTTTTGAAATTCTATAACCTTGCCTTTGGCATTCTTCAATTCACCGTCCAATTCCCTAACCAATTTTACTCCTTCTTCAAAAAGTTTAAGGGATTTTTCCAGCTCAAGTTCAGGGCTTGATAAAAGGTTAACGATGTCTTCCAGTCTTTTTAATTTTTCTTCAAATTTAGCCATATTTACCTCTCTTTATCTTTAATATCCTTTACCTGACAATCAATACTGCCGTCTTTTAAATTGACCTCAATAAAATCTCCTAATTTTATATTTTTAACCGATTTTACCACCTGCCCTTTATTATTTTTCACAATAGCAAAACCTCTCGCAACCGTACTCAGAGGCGATAAATCGTTTAATTTCTCTGAGAAAACAAATATTGCGTTTTGCTTTTCTTTTAAATTTCCTTCAATACTCTTGTTAATTGCTTTTTTTATGTATAAAACCTTGTCTCTTTTGTTTTCAATATCACGAAACAAAAGTTCCGCATTGAGTTTGTGCCTGATTTTCTGCAATTTTGAATCTGATTCTTTCAGGGAAGTTTTAGCATTAACCTTTAACGCCGTGTTGAATTCCCTGAATTCAGAACGTCTTAACTCAAGTTTTTTTTCAATGTTGGATTTTAATCCCAATTTAAGACTAAATACCCTTTCAACCTTTGTTTCAAATTCTTTAATCAAGGTTTTAGGGTGTATCCTTAACGAAAGGTGTTTCACTTTCTGTTCCCTATCATTGAGAAAAAGGCCAATGCTTTTTGTTAGATTTTCATTTAAATAATCCAATTGTTGATACCTTAAAGCAAGAATTGAATCGGAAAGATACTTAAGTTTTGAAGCATAAAGTTTTAATTTTTCTGTTTCAGGGCTTCTTTCGGCCCATAGTGCCATTCTTTTGTTAAGCAAGGTTGAAAGTTTGGAAAATTTTTCAAGTGTTTTTTTATAAGCCTCGGCAAAGAATTTACCTGCATCCGTCGGGGTGGCTTTTCTTAAATCCGCCACCCTGTCGGTAAAAACAACGTCCCTTTCATGGCCTATGGCGGAAATTACCGGTTTCTTTGAATTATAGATAGCCCTGACAAGCCCTTCATCGTAAAAGCACCTTAAATCTTCCTCGCTTCCTCCTCCCCTCGTAATAACAATTACCTCTATTTCGTCTATCTCGTTTAACTTTTTTATGCCATTGATTATGCTTAGCGGAGCCTCGTCTCCCTGAACAAGAGCGGGGTAAAGTATTACTTTAAGATATGGTACTTCTTTTGTCATCTTTAAAAAATCTTTTATAGCCGCCCCGTCTTTTGAAGTTATCAACCCTATTGTTTCCGGAAGTTCGGGAACAGGCCTTTTCCTGTCAAACAACCCCTCTTTTTTAAATTTTTCCTCAAGTTTTTTTATTTTTAAGGCAAACTCCCCTTCACCTGAAGGTATAATCTGCCTGATTATTAATTGATAATTCCCTCTCGGGGCATATACGTCTATAGACCCGTACGCAAAAACCTTCATACCGTTTTCAAGGGTTCCCCTGTAATTAAAGTTATTTCCCGCAAAAAACACACAGCTTATTACAGCATTTTCGTCTTTTAATGAAAAATAAGCGTGTCTCCCTCTCGTAAAATACTTTAAATCGGTAATCTCTCCCAAAACCCATATGTATCTCAAATCGGGGACGGTCAACCTTCTTTTTATCTCCCCTGTTAATGCACTTACGGTAAAATAACTTTTTATTGCTTTTTCCATTCTTTCAGGCATCTATTAAACTCACTTTTATATCTTCCGGGTAACATTCAAATATCTGGTAATTTTGCTCTCTAATAGTATTTTTCACCTTTTCTCTCTTCTCTTTATCCACGCAAACTACTATCGTTCCTCCGGATGCTGCTCCGCATATCCTGTAGCCGTAAACCTCGGGAATATTATCTAATGTATCAAACAGTCCGATATCTGGAACAAGAGAATCAAGCATGGTTTTCCTTGTTAAAAAATCCTCTTTGAATAATTTGCCTAAAAGTTTTATATCTTTATTTTCAATGGATTGCAATACTTTTTTAGAGTTCAGGTATATATTTTCAAACCCCTCCGTAACCCTTTTGTCCCTATCAAAGAACCGCTTAAACAACTCCCAATTCGGCGCACCTGAAAAGTGGCTTTCCCCTGTAAATAC
>JALWHA010000370.1:0-443 GCA_027038695.1 Acidobacteriota bacterium | reverse complement strand
CAATGTGAATATAAAAATAATACTATTTTTTAAAATACTATGAAATTTAATATTTTCCCTTTTGAATCCCTTCACCCCGAAATAGAATGCATTCATTCCCCCGTACACGGGAGCAAGAAAATCCTGCAACCCGGCCGGGTAACCCATAAATTTCGCTTCAACGTTTTTCAATACTTCAGGGATCTGTTTTTTTGAATATTTCAGATTCAAAACCCCTTTAAACCCGTACCAGAGAGCCACAAGCAAGGAGGAAGATACCCCTAAGGAAGAGCCCTGAGGAAAATCGGAATAAAACTCTACCTCAAATCCCGATTCCAAATCCCAAAAGTTCAATAGAGAACTTACGAGAGATAAATCCCCGTGAGTTGAAGGAAAATAGTCGGAAACGCCGGAATTTTTATTTTTAAGTAAAATTCTTCCTTTTTTCTTTTTTATTGTTTCGG
>JALWHA010000369.1 GCA_027038695.1 Acidobacteriota bacterium | reverse complement strand
CAAGTGTGTAAAAACCTAAAAACGAGGCAAAGGCAAGCCCCAAAAAAGCGGTAAGAAAGCCAAATTTCAACCCTATCCTTGTACCCTTTTTAGCAAGCAAATAGATTGCAATCACATTTGCAGATATTGTCCCAATTGAACTGAAAAATGGAATAATCCCCGATTTTCCCACACTCATTGAAAAAAATCTTTGAAACTCGGTCATCAATGCTGGAAAAGTATTTAAGAGCAGTGCTATAAAAAATATTCCTGAAAAGATTGTTATTTTTTTTAAGAAGATAGTCCTGTCCATCTATCAGTCTTCTTTCCATTTAAGCATCAAAACGGAAAGTACCGTAAAAAACAGATAACCTAACGCAATTTCGGTTGAATAATTCATTTCAAATTTCGGCAGATATATACTTCCGTCAGGGTTAATCGAATGAATAAGTCCGGTTAAAGTAAAAATAATCATCACAGAGTTAACCGCTATAAAACCCTTGAGGTTTTTTCTTATTAAAAATGAAACCATACTGCCCCAGAGCATTGCCGTTAAAATAAACCCGTTCCCTAAAACGGTTATTGCCTTATAAGTCGCAAGCAAATCGCCGGAAAGATCGGCAACCGATTTACCGAAAAAACCCATAAAAGAGTTTACCTGCACCTGAACAAGATTTGCAATTGAAGGAATAAAGGCAAGCAAAACTGCGGGTATTTCGTCTTTGCACACAACGAAAGACTGCCCGGCAATTTCAAAACCAACAAATATCAAAATCGGCGCAACTACGGCAACGGGAATTATATTCACAATGCCTCCCACAATACCCAATATTCCCCCTAAACCTATAAAAAGCCCTGTTGCAAGGGTATAACCTGCTTTAGCCCCCATTCTTTTATAAGCCGGGTGCCCGATATACGGTGTTGATTGTGCTACTCCCCCGCAAACACCAGCAATTAAGGTTGCGATAGCCTCTGTCAGAAGTATGTTCCTTGTTTTATAAGTGTCCCCGGCAATCCTTGCGCTTTCGTTAACATTTATCCCCCCGACAACAGTTAAAATACCGAAGGGTATTGCCACAGGCAGGTAATTTATGGCAAGCCTCATCCCCTTAATAAAATTCATATCAGGGTATGGGATAAAAAAGCCCAAAGTTGTTGTGGCAGTGTGAGCCTCTTTCATAGGCAATACATAGTAAAGCAATGTGCCTAAAGCAACTGCAGCAAACACAGGCGGAATTTTAAAAGGCATTTCATGCCTTGCAAAGAAAGCGTAAACAATTATCCCTAAAGCGGTAATGCCTACAATGGGGAGTTTAAAGACATCAAGCATAGGGTAAAAACCTAAAAGTGCAAGCCCTATGCCCCCTATTGAGCCTAAAAGACCCGCATCGGGAAAGTACTTTTGAACATACTCCCCCAAAAAAGAGAGTATTACTTTGATTATTCCCATAATTACTAAAACAGACATCCCTACATACAAAGTCAAGTACGGGTCTTTTGTCTGGAGATAAACAGGCCCTAAAACTGTAAGGGTTATACCCACTGTTGAAGGGGTATCAAGCCCTAAAGGCATTGCGGTTACATCGTCCCTGTCTTCCTTTTTCATTAACCTGTATGCCATATAGGTGTATACAAGGTCGCCAACCATTACTCCCAGTGCTGTTGCGGGAATCATTCTTGTCATAATTATTTTTAAAGGATAACCGAACACCCCCGTCAGTATTCCCGTTAAAATTACAAGGTTTGTGACATTGTCAAGCATAAGCCCGAAAAAGGCGTTAATATCCCCTTTTGCAAATATTCTTTTCATTTTTTTATCTCCGTTATATGTGTTTAATTGCAGAAAAACTGTTTCGGTGGAATAAAGTAGTTACATAATTTTTAGGAAACTTTGACAAAAGTTCCTTTTTTAAGATCTTTATCTCATTGACGATAAGTTCTTTAGTATCGTCCCCTAAAAAGGTGTAAAGCTCCCTGAAAATAGAATTCAGAATAATCAAACTTAAGAGAAGCAGATTGTTTTTCCTTGCAAGAGCAAGGGCAAGGTGCAGCTTCCTGTAAGCATCTTCTTTTCTACCTTCTTTTGCTATAAGATTCCCGTACATAAGGTAGTAATAAGCCTTAAGAAAGTTAACATCGCTATCAAAGATAATATTCTCTATGTTTTCCAATTTCTGCTCCGCATCCAAAAAGTTGTTTCCTTCTATATCAAGGGCTATTTCAAGCAAACGACAGTATATTTTTTCATAAAAACTACCAACTGATTCAAAAGACTGCTTAAGACTCATTAATGCACCGTAAGATTCTTTAAAGTTGCCTCTGTAATAATCCAAAACCGCTTCATAAAAGGATACCGTTATCTGAGATTTTTTAAAATCCGAGGTATTTGCCATGGTTCCTGCTATAATAAGATGGTTTTCAGCGCCTACCCATTCCCCTATCTCCATAAAGTAAACAGATTTCTCAATATTAAACCTTATTAAAGAGGATTTATCGTCAATAGAGTTAATAAGGTTCTCAACTTTGTTTAAATACTTATCCGCTAAAAGAAAATTTCCCTGTATCCTCTTTGCCTTAATCTGCAAAAGATAGGCGTTAACAAGCTGAGAGATATTGCCTATGTTAGACAGGATTTCAATAGCCATTGAAAGATATTTATCTACTTGGTCCCACAAGCACTCCGCAATAAAAAACCTTCCATAATTCATATAGACTGCAGCAATTCCCGGTAAAAAAGACGTATCTTTATAAACATCATAAGCCTTCTGCCATTTTTCGTAAGCAGTTTTCAATCTGCCGTCCACATAGTCAAGAAATCCCAAAAATTGGTAAAGTGTCCCGAATTCCCTTCCCTTAGGCCTGTTTTTCATTACGCTTTCAGCAAGTCCAAAAAAAAGTCTGGCCTGGTCTAAAACCCCTTCCCTCAGCAACAATGAACCTATTTTTATATAAAGTTCAGGAAGATATTTTACCGGAAAAAGTTTAATTTTCTCTTCAGATACCAGATCGTAAAGTATGTCTAAAGCATCTTCAACCTTTCCAGTCTTCGCATAGTACTCCGCTTCATAAAAAGGAATATCAATTTTATCCCTGTCTTCTAATGGGAGGTGTTTTAAAATTTTAATATATTTTTCGTTCTCATATGCCTTACCTAAAAAAGAGTTCATTCTAATTATTGACTTCAAATAAAACTTCTTTTCACCGACATCTTCACATAAATCAAGCAAAATATTTCCTATTTCTATAACTTTTTCGTTTTTATACGTTCCCACATAATTTTCAAATGCAATTTTGTAAAACCGTTTTGCCTTATCCCTGTTATCCGCCATTAAATACCACTGCGCTGTTTTTTCGAAAGAAAACTCCCCTAATTCTTCATTTACTTTCGCCATTTTCAAATATAAATTTGGAATTTCTTCCTGAGTTAAAAGAGAGATCACCATATCCCTCAATTTAGAATGAAGAAACATATACTTTCTTGAAAAGGGTGAAATCATTCTTTTTTCAATCAATGTACCTATCTCATCATAAACATCTCTTTTCTCCACAACCTTTTCCAGAAAGGATTCGGAGACCGGTTCTCTTATCAATGCCATATATTTCATTATTTCAAAAGCAGTTTCAGGTAACGAATTAATCCTATAAAGAAAAATTGATTCCAGGCGTTTCTTAAATTCAACTTCACCACTTTCCTGAAACTTCCAGATTCCGTTTTCAATGTATAAAAATTCTTTTGCAATAAGAGTCTTAAACAATTCGGTAATAAGTAGGGGATTACCAGCAGTTCTATCGTAAACAAAATCCACAAATTTAAACCCTAAAAACGCTTTCGGAAAAGAAGCCCTTATCAACTCCCCTACGTCTTCTTTTGTTAAAGCCTTTAACTCAATGGTCTGGCTTAGATCAATGTTTTCAAGCTCATCCAAAAAACCCTTTACATAATCGGGGATCTTTACATCGGAACGATAATTAATAAGCCATAGGGCGTTTATTTTTTTATTTAAAAAAGCCCTGAAAAACTGTATTGAAAATTCATCAATATTCTGCAAATCTTCTACGAAAAAGATAAATGTTTCCGGGGATGTTTCAACGAGTTTTTTAAACAGATTAACAAAATTATATAAAAATTTAGATAAAATCTCACCATCCATACTCTCAAATAACACCGGAGAAAAAACTGGCGCATCCGAGTAAATCACATGCTTAATAATGGAAACAATATCTTTATCAACCTTTGCAAAGAATTCAGGTTGAAAACCAGGCATAATCTTCTTAAACAATTGAACTGCAACATCAAAAATTCTTTCTTTAGAAATGGCATACGCTCTTCTAACCCTGTAACTCTCCAATTGAGCATGCAACCTGAACTCATTCATAAGCCTTGTTTTGCCTATACCCGCTTCCCCTTTAATAAGAATAAAAGGTTTTTTGTGCTTCTCTACGTCAAGTGAAACAAGAAAAGCCTTTAAAAAATTCAGTTCGTTATTTCTACCAACAAACCTTGGTTCAAAAAACAACTCTTCTTTGCCTTCAGGCGGAAGTATAGTAAAATTTTTATTATAAATCTTATTTATATCATTAAGAACCTCCAGTGCGGAGGCGTATCTTTGAGATAATTTTTTAGCCACAAGTTTGTCTATTATGCCAAATAACCTTTTTTCTTTTATTCTCTCAACCTGTTTTTCATTTAATGTCTCTATATCAAAGTACTTCTGATTAAGGTTAATGCCATTTCTAATAAGCAAAAGTTTAAGGAATACCATGCCTAACGAATAGAGATCAACCCTATGATCTTTTTCCATCTCTTTTGAAAAAAGCTCTGGAGCCATATAGAATATAGTCCCCCTCATAGAGGTTTTGCTTATCTGTGAAATAGGCAAGAACAACCCGAAATCCATTAGCTTCACTGTAAAACCCGAATCTCCTTCAATTATCCCGAAATTCTCAGGTTTTATATCAAAGTGAACTATATCGTGAGAATGAATAAAATGTAGAGATCTCAGTATCTGGACAAACGCTTCTATAATCGTTTCTTCATCCTTTGCCACAAGGTATTTTATAATATTGACCTTCTCACAATACTCCATTGTGTAATATACGGTATTTGTCTCTCTGTTGTACCCTATATCAAATACATCTACAAGGTTTTTATGTCTAAGCGAGTTTAACAAAAAAAACTCATCCTGTAACCTTGTTAAATTCTTTTTGTTAAGTTTGCCTGTTTTAATAACCTTTAAAGCAACCGTCCTGTTTTCAAACAAGTCATTGCATAGGTAAACGGTTGAAAAACCGCCCGTTCCCAACACCTTTAACTCTACATACCTTTTTCTGTCAAAAGACATCTTCTTAACCTTCCTATTCCTATTTCTATTTTAGGGTCCTCTATTATCCCTTTAAAACACATATTCTCCAATTCCCCTAATTCAAAAAACAAAATCTGGTTCAATTCCTCATTTACACTTCCATCCCCCTTAGCCTCTACCTTTTTTGCATTTGAAATATCTACGGCAAATATGTGAATCTTTTCAGTAGATTGTCCATGAGAAGGGAAAAAAGAACCGCCGAGAGAAAAAACATCTTTTTTATCAACAACAAAACCTGCTTCTTCCTTTAACTCTTCAATCACTCTATGTTTTAACCCGTCAACTCCTTTATCGTTTTTCTCAAGCGAGCCTGCAACCGATTCATAGACAAAAGAGTAAACCCTCTCGTCTTTTATTGGGAGAGAGTAATCCTTCCTGAAGTATATAGTGGGTCTGAACGCCTTTAATATTCCGACAAAGATTTTTGCGTCTTCAACATAATAGGGGATTACGGCAACACAGTCATAGCCTTTTCTGTCAAAAAACTCAATCTTGTATTCCCTTGAAACGGTGTTGTCAACATAAACATTTTGTAGATTGTATTTATGGTGAATAAAAAAAGGGTCCTTAAATTGCTGACATATTTTATGATTTAAAACTTTAACATCTTTTACTTTTTTCACCCCAACCAATCTCCTTTGATTTAATTATATCAATTATTATTAAAAATTGCTTCAATAAAATGAAAGGCAAGAAAAGTTATACAA
>JALWHA010000368.1:1679-6069 GCA_027038695.1 Acidobacteriota bacterium | reverse complement strand
ATAATTTTATGTCCACAGGGCTTTTCACAATTGCTTTTTCCCCTATCATCCAGTTGTGGATTAACTCGCCGTCTTTTTGCAGTAATCCTCCTTGTAAAGCGTATACTAGTACTTCTCGATTTTGGTTCGGGTTGGAGTTGTTTACATCTCTTGCTAATATGTCGATCATTGCTACTTTTTCACGAATATCATTTAAACCAGCAGCGTTTAATAAGTCTTTTACTGTTATTGCTTGTTTGCTTTGGCTGGCAATTGTATAATTTTGTGTGCCGATGATTTTTCCGTTTGAGTTCTTGTATTGTAAAACTATTGTTTGGTTAACGCGGCTAATGTTTAAGAATGCTAAACCAGTCCAAACACCGTTTTCAACACCTTTAGCGTCTCTGCTTTCTGCAAGAGGGATTTGGTAGGATAATACAGGTGGTATGATATCAGTTACGCTTGCCAGGTATCCTCCTGTTCCCGGAAGTATTAGTGGCACCCCAGCCATTATCGGCCAGTTAGCTCCGCTTGGTTCACCGCCAAACAACTCGCCACCCATTATTTTATCACTGGCAACTACGCGAGCAAAAGCAGCTCCTTCTGGTTTACCAAAATTATTAATAAGATCAACAACCTTACCACGAGCAGGAATAACAAAAGTATAATCATTAACACCGTCAAGGTCTTTATTGGTGTCTAAACGAACCCCGTTCTCATCATAATACTGGATAGTAACACTAACATCAGCATCATTAGGATTAACCAAAGCCAAACCAGTCCACCAATAACGCTTATTAGGATCAGGATTATTAGTATCATCAGCAATGTGAGGTATATAAAGCTCTTCAAAAGCTTCTAACCGGCCAAAACCACCACCTGAAGTAAAGTTAGCTTTCATAAAAATAGTATTAGCAACAAGGTTTTCAAGAGGTTGAGGATTACTAAAAGGATCATTGCTAACGCTTTCACTAGTAACTTTAAACCAAGTAGCATCTTGAGGAACAACGCCACCAAATAAATCCTTAACATTAAAACTAACTCCGCTAATAATATTAGTCAAGTCAGGAAAAGAATCATTAATCTTAGTGGAGCCGTCAAGAGTAAAAACATAATCATTATTAGGATAAGCAGTAATAGTAACAACACTACCATCACTACTGATTTTTCCAATATTACTAATAAATTCCCAATAATCATTATTAGTAAAATGAATATCATAAACCTCACTACGACCACTAACAGGAGCTGTTACCAATGCGGTCTGGATATTGCCATCTTTTTCACGATAATAACGAATCAAAACATCATTTCTATTACTGCTGTCAATCTCAACAAAAGCAATTTTATTAACAATTTCAGGCTTATTAGAAAACAATTCTTGTAGATTAATCTTTAAGCGACTACCAGTTGCCATAAAATCAGGAACTTCGTCTAAAACATTACCTTGAGAATCATAAGCAGTATATAACATGGAATGATTAGGAACACTATTATCAACATCATTATTGACAATGGTTAATTCTGTTTCAAAACCCTTAGCAGGAACAACATAATTCTTATAAACAGGCGTCTCAGCCTTAACTCCAACATATGATAAAGCGGTGAATAAAGAGATGAGAGCCGCTTTTTTCAAAGGCTTAGCAATTCCTTTTTTAAATTTGCCGCTAATTTTGGAAAAGATTCCTTTTGCTTTTTCTTGCAGGTTGACGGCGATGTTTATAGTATTTGCCTTTTTGCCGTTTTTGTTTTCCTTTGCCTTGCGGAATGCCTTTAGCATAATTAACCTCTTTGATTTGTTTTTCTTATTATCTAACATTTCAAGGAAAAATCAAAGGGACAAAAAGAAAAAAACCGCTCAGGTAAAATTATGGATTAGGGATGAGAGATTCTGGATTGAAGTAGGAAAACTTCTTTTAAATTAAAAAGATAATTTCCTCAATTCAAAATCTCTCATTCAGAATTTCTAATTTCTTCTGAAAAATGCTTGATTTTAGATTTTGAATTATGGATTAGATGCGGAAAAGTGCTTTTAAATCTATAAGATACCTTCCTCAATCCAGAATCTATAATTCAAAATTTCTAATTCACCTTTCACCATTCACTTTTTCACCCAAAACCCAGTACCCAAAACCTTTTTAACCTAAAACCCTTTTTTATAGTATTATTTTATTGAAAGAAAGATTATACGAGGTGGAAGATGAAAGAAAGAGTGATTTTAACAATAATGGACGGGTTCGGGCTTAGCGAGCAGGAGTACGGAAACGCAGTTAAGGCTGCAAAGACACCAAACCTTTTTAGGCTTTTCACAACCTATCCCTTTTCAAAACTGAAGGCATCGGGGCTCGCGGTGGGGCTTCCTGAAGGGCAGATGGGAAATTCAGAAGTGGGACATTTAAACATAGGCGCCGGAAGGGTTGTTTATCAGGATATAACAAGGATTAACAAGGCAATAGAGGATGGAAGTTTTTTTGAAAACCCTATTCTGAAAAACGCCTTTGAAAAATCAAAGGAAAAGGGAAAGAGGGTTCACCTTTTCGGGCTTGTTTCAGACGGCGGGGTGCATTCCCACATAAACCATTTAAAGGCACTTGTTCAGATGGGAAGGGAAACAGGCCAGCAAGACATTGTTATCCACTGCTTTACAGACGGAAGGGATACTCCCCCTGACAGCGGAATTGAATACATAAAAGATTTAGAGGGATTTTTAAACAGAATGGGGTTTGGAAAGATTGGCACTGTTTCAGGCAGGTATTACGCAATGGACAGGGATAAAAGATGGGAGAGGATAAAACTTGCTTACGACAACATTGTTTTCGGCAAAGCCCCTGAATTTGGAAAGGCGTCTAAAGGCATTGAAAAGGCATACAAAAACGGGGAGACAGACGAGTTTATCAAGCCTTTTAAAATTAAGGGATATAAACCTATTGAAGACGGGGATTCAGTTATATTCTTCAACTTCAGGGCAGACAGGGTACGGCAGATATGCCATGCACTTTTAGACAAAGATTTCCCCCACTTTGAAACAAAGAAATTAAAGTTCTCTGATTTTGTTACCTTTACAGAATACGAAGAAGGCTTGCCCGTCAACATAGCATTTCCCCCTGAAAGGCTTGTGAATATCTTCGGGGAAGTAATTTCAAAGCAAGGGTTAACACAGTTGAGGATTGCGGAAACGGAAAAGTATGCGCATGTTACCTTCTTCTTCAACGGGGGAGAAGAGAAGAAGTTTGAAGGGGAAGACAGGATTTTGGTCTCCTCTCCAAAGGTTGCAACCTATGATTTAAAGCCTGAGATGAGCGCCTTTGAGGTTACGGAGAAGGTTTTAGACGCAATAAACAACAATAAGTATGAGGTGATTATTTTAAACTTTGCAAACTGCGATATGGTGGGGCATACGGGAATCTTTGAAGCGGCTGTCAGGGCTGTTGAAACCGTTGATAAATGCGTGGGAAGGGTTGCAGACGCTGTTTTGAAGAACAAATGGCATATGCTTTTAACGGCAGACCACGGAAACGCCGAAAAGATGTATGACGAGGAAGGCAACCCGTTTACTGCGCACACAACAAACCCTGTGCCTTTCTGTTTGATTTCAGACAAATACAAAGGCAAAAGGGTAAAAAACGGGGCATTAAAAGACCTTGCCCCGACAATGCTTGAGATTTTAGGCATAGAAAAACCTGCAGAAATGACAGGGGAAAGTTTGATAAAGAAGTAAAACTATTTTTGCAAGCTTTTAAAAAAATCCCATATTATTTCGCAGGCGTTTATGTCGTGGGTCATTGTGCCTGTTATAAGGGGGAATGTGTTTGACCCGCCCGGCCATTTGTGGCCACCACCTTCTATTGCATAGAGCACAACCTTTATGCCTTTTTTGTTTTGATACTCCTCTTTCCAAACCCGTGTGCCGTCATTGGCGTCTAAATCAGGCAGATACTCTTTTTTCTTTTTTAAAACACAATTGTTGAATTTAACCCAGAATTTTAATGATTTTTCAATTGAAACAACCCTTCCCCTCTTTTTGCCGAAAGCCTCAACACATCCGCCGTTCCACGGGATAATAGGGTCTTTTGTTCCGTGAATTATCAAAACAGAAACCTTTTTTTCAGGCGAACAGTTTAAATAGAGTTTTTCAGGCATTGAGGCGGAAACAATTGCTATTGCCTTTATCTTCCCCGCAAGTTTGCACCCTAACCTGAAGGACATCATTCCCCCGTTTGATATGCCTGCGACATATACCCTGTTTTTATCCGCTTTGAAGTTTTCAACCATATAATCAATTAGTTTTGAAATAAACTTAACATCGTCCACATTTTCATAAACAGAATTAGCAAAGAAATCCCTTCTCCCGTCATTCCAGTGCCTTTTGTGTGCAGAAGGGTAAACAACAATTAAGCCTTCCCTGTCGGCA
>JALWHA010000368.1:0-1669 GCA_027038695.1 Acidobacteriota bacterium | reverse complement strand
AGTTTTTTATTAGTTTTACTCTTATAGGGAAGGTAAATACGGAATTGCCTTTTAAAACCGTCAACAACCATTGTTTTTTCTAAACTTTCCCCTTTTAAACCTGAAGAGAAAGCAATTGAAAAACTAAAAATAAAAACAAATACAATAATCTTTTTAAACATATGCCCTATCATTTTACAAAAACTTTCTATAAAAAAATTCTATCCCATTTTTTCCATAGAGTAAAAGATTTGACTAATTTAAGCATAAGCATATAATTTATTTTATGAGAAAGCAGGAAGGTTATACCTTAATTGAACTTGTTATTATAATTGTAATCCTTGCTATTATAGGATTTATCGTTGTCCCTAAAATAGCGGGATACTCGGAGTCTATTTTAGATAGAGACGCAAAAAGGCTTATCTCATACCTCACTTTCGCCCAGGAATTGTCAATGACGAGAAACCAATCCTATGGTTTGTGCTTTAATACTTCTTCAAAAACATTTTCGGTAAATAAAATAGATTGCTCTTCTTCAAACATAATTAAATCACCTGAAAACAGAGTGGAAGACCTTATTGTAACCCTTGATTCAGACATTAGCATTTCCCCTTCAGGGACAACATCGGTTTTTTTCGGCAAAAGGGGAGAGCCTACCCCCGACGGGGCAACAATAACCTTAACCTATGGTTCAAACTCAAAAACAATAAAGGTTGAGCCGAAAACGGGGTTTGTGTATGAACAGTAAAGGCTTTACCTTAATGGAAACAATTATCTCAATAATTATAGTTGCAGTGGCTGTTGTGGGAATTCTTTCCGTTATCTACAATGTTACTCAGAAGGGAATCAACCCTGTTATGGAGTTAAAGGCGTGCGAGTTAGGGCAGGCAATGATTGACGAGATAATGCTTAAAAGGTGGGACGAGGATACACCTTTAGGCGGGGGTCATATAGATGTATCCCTTGCAAACATAGGAACGGAAGCGGGAGAAACAAACAGGGAAGATTTTGACGATGTGGATGATTATGACGGTTATTCGGACGGGACATCCAGCGAGCCTTTAAAAGACGAAGCGGGGAATGTTTTAACAGGCTTTACAGGGTTTTCAAGAAGTGTAACAGTAACATTTGAGAAACCAACAGGTGCACCTTCAGGAATTAACACCAACAATTACAAAAAAATTACGGTTAAGGTTACCCTGCCTACGGGAGAGGAGATAAACTTTGTTTCGTACAAAACCAATATCTAAAGGCTTTACATTGATGGAGTTAATAATTGTAATTGTTTTAACGGGGATAGTGGCGGGAGTGGTTTACCCTGTCATTATGTACGGAATAAACTCTTCAAAGCAGTTTAATGAAGCAAAAGAGATAAGCGTAAGGGCAAGGCTTGCGGTGGAAAGGATAAGCAGGGATTTAAGGTATGCTGTCCCAAATTCTATTAGAACCCATAGTATTAACTCCACAAATGATAGCATTGAGTTCGGGGATTCAATCTTCCAATCGCATTACTCAACAATAGACGGCACATCTTCCCCTTACACTTTAAACGACGATACCGGACTCACAATACCAAACGCTTCTTTTATTTCAATTTACAACACATCGGCAGACGATTTTTACTCCTATCCAAATTCCCCTTCGGTGTTTGATGTTACCTCGGTTAGCGGAAGCCAGGTGCAATTCAACG
>JALWHA010000367.1 GCA_027038695.1 Acidobacteriota bacterium | reverse complement strand
TTTGAAGATTGCGGGCTTTCTTTCTTTTGTTTTTCAGGGCTCTTTTTACAATTATTACTTTGTTCTTTTCAGGCATAAGGATAAAGGGGATAAGACAAGCAGCATTGAGGAAAGCGGGGAAAGCGAGTTTCCTTACGACAACCCTATTGTCGTTAAGGTGCTTTATTACTTTTATGTTGTTTTTTACAAATGGCAGGACAAGATTGTTGATTTTATTGAAATCAGGTTTTTAAAGTGTGAGAGGAAAAAGCCTGATAGAAAATTTCTTGCATTTGTTTCAATCTTTGGGCCGGGGTTTCAATACCTTTTTATAATTCTATTTTTTACAATTGGAAAAACCCTGATAATTCCATTGTTTTTCCTTTTGCCGTATAATGGATTGTTGTTGTACGGTTTTTATTTAAGGAAGAGGTGCAAAGAAGGGGAAAATGAATAGCGTTGTTTTAACAAGAAGGTTTTACTTTTGTGCCGCCCACTATTACCGTGTGAAAGAGTGGAGCGAAGAAAAGAACAGAGAGGTTTTCGGAATTCACTCTAATCCGTCGGGGCACGGACATAACTTTGTCCTTGATGTTTCAGTTAAAGGAGAGATTGACCCAATTACTGGAATGATTGTAAACCTTACGGATTTAAAGAGGATTATCACCCCTATTGTTGAAAGGTTTGACCACACTTTTTTAAATAAAGACTTGTCTTATTTTGAGAATATGCAGCCTACCGTTGAAAACCTTGCAAAACTTTTCTGGGATTTAATTGAGGAAAAATTGCCTGACGGGGTTTTTCTCCAGAGGATAAAATTAAAAGCAACCGATAAGGTTTTTGCAGAATACTATGGTGATAATTGGGGGATTTTCTGCAAAAAGTACAGGTTTTCCGCAGGGCACAGGCTTTTTTCTCAAAAGTTAAGCAATGGAAAAAACAGGGAGATTTACGGCAAGTGCAATAACTTTCACGGACACGGCCACAATTACTATTTAACGGTATGTTATAAAGGGGATGTTGATGAAAAAACAGGGATGACAATCCCTTTAAGCGAACTTGACAGAAGGGTTAAGTCTTTTTTGAAAACGCTTTCCGGGAAAAGGCTTGATAAGGATATTGAGTTTTTTAAGGATAAGCCTGCAACAAGCGAGAATTTAATATCTTTCATAAGGGAAGAGTTGAATAAACTTTTAGGCGGAAATGTTTTTAAACTAAAACTGACAGAGACAAGAAACAACTTTTTTGAATATCTGGAGGAGTAAATGGAGGATAAAAAGAAGCAGATAGAGTTTCATGTAAAGGAGATTTTAAGGTTAATAGGCGAAGACCCTGAAAGGGAAGGATTGCTTGACACCCCTCACAGGGTTGCAAAGATGTATTTAAACGAAATCTTTGAAGGTTATAAGCAGCAGCCTGTTGAAATACTTAACAATGCCGTTTTTCACTCTGATTACGAAGAGATGGTAATTGTAAAGGATATTGACTTTTATTCAATGTGCGAGCACCACATGATACCCTTTTTCGGGGTTGTCCATGTGGGCTATATCCCTGACGGGAAACTTATAGGGCTATCAAAAATCCCAAGGCTTGTTGATATGTTTGCAAGAAGGCTTCAGATTCAGGAGCAGATGACTGTTCAGATTGCAAAAACCCTTGAAGAGTTGCTTGAGCCTAAAGGGGTTGCGGTTGTTGTTGAGGCCATTCACCTTTGCTCTGTTATGAGGGGGGTTAGAAAGCCGAGAAATAAAATGATAACCTCTGAAGTTAGGGGGGCTTTCAGAAAGCACCAGAAAACAAGAGAAGAGTTTTTCTCTCACATAGGTAGGAGATTCAGCCTTATTGATTAAGGGGTTCTGGTGGAAAAAGTTTTAATAACAGGGGTTTCAAGGGGTATAGGCAAAGCCTTGACCTGTCAATTTTTGAAAAAAGGCTATTTTGTTTCAGGGGTTGGCAAAACAAAGCCTGATTTTGAAAAAGAGAATTTTGAGTTTT
>JALWHA010000366.1 GCA_027038695.1 Acidobacteriota bacterium | reverse complement strand
ATAAAGGAGTTTGCTATGAAAAAGTTTGTGTTATTGTTGCCGATTTTTCTCTTTGTTTTCGGGTGCGTTGTTGTTGTGGGAAACGGCGGGTGCTACCATTTAAAGAAAAAGAGTTTCAATGTTGAGGAGCAGTCAAAGTTTATAATTAAAAAGCCGATTACTCTTAAAGTGAAGACAAGGGGGTTTATAAAAACCGTTTATGTAACCCCTTCAAACAACAACGAGTTAGAAGTAAACACAAAAGTTAATGCAACCGCTTCGGTAAACTTTGACGATTTCAAGGTAAAGGTTGAAGAAAATAACGGCACTATTTTTGCTCATTCTGTTTTTAAGCCTGAAAAAAACGGCATTTCAGTTTGCAATTTAAGGGGGATTTCAGAAATCAGGATTAAAATCCCCTCAAATGTTGAAAAGATTGTTTACGACACATCTTCAACAGATTTAAAGTGCAACGGTGTTAATATAAATACAATTAAAATTGACACCTCTTCGGGAGATACATATTTTGAAAAATGCAATATTGAAAACTTAAAAGCAGACACCTCAAGCGGGGATGTTTTTTTGAAAAATGTTGAAGCGGATAGTCTGAATGTTGACACAAGTTCCGGGGATTTGATAGTTGAAAACTGCAAAATTACCGATTTTAACGGAAACACATCTTCAGGTGACATTGTTTTTAATTTTTTCAATAAAATTAAAACCGCAGAGATTGACACTTCTTCAGGGGATTGCAAGTCAAACTCATTTATCAAACTTGAAAATGCTTCAATTTCAACCGCATCAGGTGATGTTGTTCTAAAATTACAGCCTTTTAAAAAGATAAAGATAGACACATCAAGCGGGGATGTAAAACTCTCAATTCAAAATGTTAACGACACATACATCTATGCAAAAACATCTTCGGGGGACTTCAGTATAGGTTTCCCCCTTCCTGACGGCGTTTCAATAAAGGACAATGTGCTTGAAGTCGGCAAAGGGAAAAACGCTGAATTAAGAATTTCCACAACCTCTGGAGACATATCCCTTTCAGCATTTTAGTGTTGTTTTTCAATGTTTAAAAGGGGGTTATACCCCCTTTTTTTATTTTGCGGTAAAATAATTATAAAGATGCTTTCGGGAGGGGATATGAAAAAGTTTCTTGTTTTAATGATTTTGTTTTTTTCAATGTCTGTTTTTGCGGAAAAAGCAAATACAAACAACTGCGATAACCTTGACAAAAAGAGGTTCAGGATTGACCAGGAAAACATAATTGACATAACCGAGCCTACAAATGTCTTAATCAATGTTTCAAGTTTGATAGACAGGGTTGAAATAAAGCCTTCAAAAGACAAAACAATGGATGTCAAGGTTGACACAAGGCTTCACTTACAGACAAATATAAACAACTTCACCGTTGATGTTAAAAAAGACGGGAAAAACATAATAATTAAAACAACCGAATACCCCACCGATTTAAGGCTGCTTTACTGCGACAAAAAGGGAAAATCAGTTATCTATATAACTTTACCCCTTAAAAACATTGATTTACTTGAATTTAAGGGAGCACATACAGAGTTAAAATGCGACGGCGTGGTTGCAAAGAAGTTTAAAATAAAGGCAAAGTTTAAAGATGTCCTTCTTTCAGATTGCAAGGCGGGTGAATTGTCAATCAAGGTTTATAATGGAAACATATCTTTAAAGAATGTTAAAGCCGACAAATTCAGCATTTACGGTGGGTTTGGAAATGTAAACCTTAAAGAAACCGATTTCGGAGAGGTTTATATCACCCTGCTGTCAGGTAATATTGAAAGTTTCGGAAAAATAAACATTGAAAAGGGGAAAATCTTTACCACCTTTGGGGATATAGTTCTTGACTTAAACAAATTCTCAAGCCTTTACTTTAAAACAACCTCGGGAGACATAGATTTAGGCTTGATTAACCCTGAAAAAACAAAGTTTAATGCTGAAACAGTCTTCGGCGATTACTTTTTCAAC
>JALWHA010000365.1 GCA_027038695.1 Acidobacteriota bacterium | reverse complement strand
TCTGGGTTGCGGTAATAACATACTTGTTCTTTCTATTTGCAATGGATATTATCCTCTTTTGTTCAAACGGCACCCTTTCAAGGGGTATTTCAATCCCTAAATCCCCCCTTGCAACCATTACCCCGTCTGCAACATCTATTATTTCCTCAATGCACTCAAGTGCTTCAGGCCTTTCAATCTTTGCAATTACCTTTATAGGTGCTCCCTTTAAATGCTGCTTAACAATTAAGATATCTTCTGGCTTTCTTACAAATGAAACTGCAAGAAAGTCAAGGTTGTTTTCTTTTGCAAACTCTATAAACTCAATATCTTTCTCTGTAATTGAAGGGGTTGAAAGTTCAACTCCCGGTATATTTATCCCCTTGTGAGGCTTTAAAACAGCGCTGTTTAATACCTTGCAGGTGATTGTGTCATTGTCTTTTTCAATCACTTTAAGCCTTAAATTCCCATCGTCTATGAGGATTAAATCCCCTTCGGAAACATCCTTTACAAGGTGCTTGTATGTTGTTGAAACTGTTTTTCCGTCTCCGATTATCGGTTTTGTGGTGATTTTTAAAGTATCCCCCGCTTTTAACCGGTATTCTTTCTCTTTTAAGTCTCCTATCCTTATTTTAGGCCCCTGCAAATCACCTAAAATCCCTATAAAGCCTGCCGTTGTCTTTTCAACCTCTCTTATGTTTTTTATAAATTCAAGGTGTTGCTCCTTTGTTCCGTGGGAAAAGTTAAGCCTTGCAACAGACATCCCTGCTTCAAAGAGTTTTAATAGTGTCTCTTTATCCCCTGACGCAGGCCCGATTGTGCAAACAATTTTTGTAAGCGCTTTATTCATTTACTCTCCCTTTAATTCTTTTTCGTCAAATACATAGGCGGAAAACTTTTTGATTATAACATCATTTCTCTTCCAGCAGTCTGAAGGAAGCCCTGCTTTTAAACAGGTATGGGATAAAAACTCTTCCTTATCCCAGTTGTTTTCGGTGGCAACCTGAGGAAGAAGCAATCCCTGAAAAATTGAGTGCTGAACTATAAGCCCGTCTCTCCCAACCTTGATGTCGTCAAGGCTTTCAACCCTTTCAATTGGCGATAGCAAACTTATTTCAATATCTATCAAAGGGTATTCCTCTCCTGTTAAAGGGTAAAACCTCGGGTCTTCAAAGGCAGCCGCCTTTGCACACAGCCTGATTTGTTTGTGAAGTATGGTAATAGGCTGAATATACCCTATGCACCCCCTTAAATTTTCGTTTATGTGAAGGGTGACAAATGAGCCGAACTTCTGTTCAAAAAAGATAGGATAGGGTTTTAAATCCTCTTCGCTAATTTCAGTTTCATTTATTCCAAGGTGTTTTTCAATCTCGTTTCTTGCAAGTTTTATAAACAATTCTTTTTCTTTTCTTGTAAGAGAAAGTTCCATATTAGCCCCCTTTTTTGTTTTTCCATTCTAAAAGATAGGGGTTATTAAAAAATTAGCAACAATTATTCCTCTTCATTCAGGTCAGGCTTTATAACAGGCATTGTGTGGGGAAACAGTTTTGAGTTTATTTTTCCCCCTGCCATCTGGCCTATAACTGCAACAATAACAAGGAGAGGGATAAACTTCCACGAAATGCCTGAAGTTATCCTTAAATAGGCGATTAAAGGTATAGGCAAATGAATGTAAAGAAGTTTCCACTTCAATTTTGTCTGCCTTACCCTGAAAACCCCGCAGATTATGTTAAATATTAAAGTTATGATAATTATTTCCGTAAGGTTCATGCCTTCTCCTTAAACTCCCCGTTTTCAAAAAACCTTGCAAGTATAAACAAAACATCTGAAAGCCTGTTTAAATACTTTTTCTCAAGGTAAAGGTTTATTTTTATCTTTTCCTCAAACTCAATAACCCTTCTTTCAGCCCTTCTGCAAACAGTCCTTGCAATGTCCGTAACTGCCGAGTTTTCATTTGTTCCGGGATAAATGAATTTATCAGGCATCTTTGTTTTTTCTGTAAGTGTTTTCTGGAATCCCTCAAGTTTGTTTAAATCTGTTTGTTGGATTGTCTTAATCTGCTTTCTCAATGGGGAAGATGGCTCTGTTGCAATTGTTGAGGCTATTGAAAAGATATTTGTCTGAATACTCTCAATCTCTTTTTTCATACTTTCGGGACACTTTGTTTTTACAAGCCCCAAGTGTGAGTTTAACTCGTCAAGTGTGCCTAAAGTTTCCATGTAAATGCTTGATTTTTTCACCCTTTCCCCTGAAAAGAGGGAAGTATAGCCGCTGTCTCCCTTCTTTGTTGTAATTCCCATAAAAACTCCTTAAATTACAATTAAATCGTCAGGGTAATCTATAACCTTCTCCCCGCCGTTTTTAGAGACAATAAAGGTGTTTTCTACTCCCACTCCCCCTATGTTTTCAATGTATTTTTTCGGCTCAACCGCAATTGTCATGTTCTCCTCAAGGGGGAAGTCAAACCTGTCTGTTATTACGGGAAATTCGTCAACCTCAAGCCCGACGCCGTGGCCAAAGAATTTTACCTGATTGGATTTAAAACCCATAAGGTTTTCATAAAAATTTTCCCTTTTTGCCTTTTCAACAGTCTTCCTGTAAATTTCAGAGGGGATTGCCCCCGCTTTCAGGTTTTCCGCTATAAAGTTTTGAATTTCAATGCACTTGTTGTGAGCATACTCAACCTCTTTTTCAGGTTTGCCAATGTGGTAAATCCTTGTGCCGTCGCAAAGGTATCCCATGTATGCCCCCATAAAGTCAAAGAGAACAGGCTTTCCCTTTTCAACCCTTTTCCTTCCCGCTGGGTGGATTGCAGAAGGGTAAAGCCCTTCAGAGCCTGAAGGCCCGTCAAAGTTTGTTGGAAGGTTTGCCGTTTCCCCTGCGCAGATTACAGAGTAAAACAGTTCAGCGTTGAAGGTTCTCATTCTAATAATTCCCTGATGGCCTGACAGCCTTACAAACCTTTCACTTTCTGCGGCAATCTCAAGTTCGCTTACTCCCTCTTTTATAAACCCCCTCATATGCTCAAACAATTTTGATAACTGCTCCCCAGCCTTTTTAATGTTCTCAATTTCCCAACCTGATTTTACGCTTCTTATAATCCTCAAAGGAATGGAAAAATCAATCAACTTGCTTTCTGAAAAAGCCTTTGAATACCTTTTGTAAAGACCAAAGGGAAGCACATCACCTTCAAACCCCATTGTTTCAGGGATAAAGCCGAATATGTTTTTTGATTCGTCGCCAATGTTTTTAAGGGAAGTCAGGGGAAAGATATTCTCAAGTTTTGATTCAAGTTTAGCCCTGTCATAGGATTTCTTTACAAAGAATGCGTGTTTATTGTCAGCGGTTAGAATAAAAATCCCGTTCTGTATTGTTCCAGTGTAATAGTAAAGGTTTGAAATCCCCGCAATCAAACAGGCGTCAATATTGTTTTCCTTTAATTTTTCAGAGAGTTTTTTCATTCTCAACTTCAATTCGCTTTCAGGCACAAGTCTATACATAAACTCTCCTTAATCTTCTATGTAAAATTCCCATGCGCAGTAATACTCGTCTGGGTGTTTGTCAGGTGGACAGCAAATACACCTTGTCTTGATTTTTGGGTCAATTGTCTTTGCAAAGTATTCATACTCAACAATTCCCACAGGTTTACATGGAAAATCAGGCCTGTTATCCCTCTTTCTTGCAGCCTGAACCCTGCAATTGTTCATATAAAGCCTTAAAATATTGCCATCCCTTTCAATTGTTTGCTCGTTTATGTATGAGTAAAGCCTGTACTTTAAAGCCTTTTCAAGCCCGTCTAACCCTGAGTTTTCAGGTATATTATGCCTTTTCATAATCCTCTTTGCCTCAATCCGGGTAAACCTTACCCATGCCCCTTTGTCGTATTTAATTGCCTCTTCCATCCCCCTGCCAGCCTCAATCTCTAAAAACCACAACCCGTCGTGTGCAAGCCAATTCTTTGCAGCATCGGAAAGCATCTCTATCAGAGTTTCCTTATCCAATTCACTCAAATACTCCCTGAAGTTAAGTTTGTATTTCCCCATACCCCACTCCCATCCATTCTTTATAAACTAATTATATAAAATTTGCTTCATCCATAGCCAGTTATTTTGATAAAACTGAATGTTTTTAAATTGCATTTCCCGAATGCCACCTTTCTGACTCCAGAATGGATTGGTTTTTAAAAAGGTAATTTTTCTTCACATTCTTGTAATTGAGGTGAGATAAAAAGATTTCACCGTAAAGATATTGCATTTTTATGAAAAAAGTTATATAATTTTTCCTGAAAAGAGGAAAAAATATGTATAATATTTCCTTTATTCTGGAATATTTTAAGCAATTAAGAAAGAAAATCTCTAATAGGGTTTTTTATGAGAGAGAATTGCACCTTCAATTTTTAAGTGAAAAAGCCACAGTAATTTTAGGTCCAAGAAGGTCAGGCAAAAGTTCTCTGCTTCAGGATTTTTTTAAAAAAAACCTTAATACAACACTGTATGCAGACCTTGAACATTCAGCCTTTGAGACTATCACTCATCAGGATTTTTTTGAGATAATATCTCTTTACGAAAGCAATTTCTCTTTAAAGGTGAAAACTGTTTTACTGGATGAAATCCAGAATATTAAAAAATGGGAGAGATTGGTAAGAAGCCTTATTGATAGTGGATATCAGGTTGTTATAACTGGTTCGTCTTCAAAACTTATAAGCAAAGAAGCAGCCACCCAGATGCGGGGAAGGTGCCTGACTTTCCTTCTCTTGCCGTTGAGTTTTAGAGAATACCTTAAATTTAAAGGTATTACCCTTGAAACCAATATCAGCATTTCGGCTAAAACTAAAATACTTAATGAATTAAATACTTTTATTGAATGGGGTGGGTATCCAGAGGTGGTTATTTCTTGGGAGCAAAGAGAGAAAATCCTTAAAGAGTATTTTGACTCTATTCTTTACAGGGATTTTATTGATTATTTTAATGTAAGTCAGCCTGTTATTGCCCGCTTTCTTTTTGAGTATATTTTCCAAAATTTCTCCTGTGAACTTAGTTTAAACAAAGCGGCAAACTTTGTAGCCTCAAGAATAGGCAGGAAGACGAAAAACATTGTTTATGATTATGGAGAAAAACTGAGGGAAACTCTTTCTATATTTTTTCTTGAAAAATGCACAAAAGGAAGATACGAAAGAAAATCTTCTATGAGAAAGGTTTATATCTGCGATGTTGGCCTTTCAAACCTGCTAACCTTCAGTAAGGATACTGGAAAAAGAATGGAAAATACCGTATATCTTGAGTTATTAAGAAAAACCAATGCAATTCCGATGTTAAGTGTTTATTACTGGAAGGATAGGCAACAAAGAGAGGTTGACTTTGTGGTAAAGGAAAGGGATAAAGTGGTTCAGTTAATTCAGACAACTTACGCCACTAATAAAGAAGAAATACATCCACGGGAAATAAGGTCTCTCTTAAAGGCTTCCAATGAGTTTTCCTCTGAAAATTTGCTTGTTCTGACATGGGATTATGAGGGAAGTAAGGAAAAAGACGGAAAGGTTATAAAATTTCTTCCCTTATGGAAATGGTTGATAGAGGAGAAAAATCCATTTAAAAAATAAAAAGTGATAAATCTGCTCACTGCTCACTGTTCACTGCTCACTTATTGTTGCTCACTTCTCACTGCTCACCGTTCACTGTTTTGTGGTAAAATGATAAAAAATGCAAATCTGGGGGGATAAGTATGAGGAAGGTAATTGTAATACTCATTGCAATCTTATTGATAGGTTTTGTTGGAATGGGGAAGGATGTAAAAACTGTTAAGAAAGATGTAAAAGGAAAAAGTGTTGAGGTGAAGAAAAAGGAAGGCAAAAAAGAAAAAAATGCAAAGGAAAAAGCAAAAAAGGAAAAAAAGAAAAGCAAGCCAAAAGAAAAGAAAACAAATCCAGAGCAAGAAAGACATATAATACACCTTAAATATGCACATATTGAATTAAGTAAATTCGTAGAAGCAGTTAAAAAGAGTTATACTCCTGTTGAGCAAGGGGGTTATGAGGCAACTGCAGAAGTATTTAGAAAAGCAGGGATAACTCCTTCGATGAGCATTAATGAGATTGCTGCTAAG
>JALWHA010000364.1 GCA_027038695.1 Acidobacteriota bacterium | reverse complement strand
ATGGTTGTTTTAAAACAGAAAGAAGAAATTACGGGGTGATAAAATGGGTAAAATTTTAATTGACAAGGCTTACAATCACAAAGAGGCAGAGAAGAAATGGTATGAGATGTGGGAAGAAAAGGGTTACTTTGTCGCAGACGCAAAGAGCGACAGGCCGCCTTTTTCGGTTGTTATCCCTCCGCCTAACATAACCGGCAACCTTCACATGGGGCATGCACTTGTTTATACCCTTCACGATGTTATGGTTAGATACAAGAGAATGAAGGGTTTTAATACGCTCTGGCTTCCCGGCGTTGACCATGCAGGCATTGCAACCCAGAATGTTGTTGAAAAGCAGTTGGCAAAAGAGGGCAAGACAAGAAAGGATTTAGGCAGGGAAGAGTTTGAAAAAAGGGTATGGCAGTGGAAAGAGGAAAACGAAGATGCAATTAAAAACCAGTTGAGGAAGTTAGGCTGTTCCGTTGACTGGACAAGGTTCAGGTTTACCCTTGACCCCGGGCTTTCAAAGGCGGTTAGAAAGGTATTTGTCACCCTTTACAAAGAGGGTTTAATCTATAAAGACAGTATGATAGTAAATTGGTGCCCGAGGTGTGAAACCGCTATTTCGGATTTAGAGGTTAAGCATAAAGATAGGGACGGAAAACTCTGGTACTTTAAATACCCTGTTAAAGGGGAAGAAAACAGGTTTGTCGTTGTCGCAACCACAAGGCCTGAAACAATGTTAGGGGATACGGCGGTTGCTGTTCACCCTGAAGACGAAAGGTATAAAGACTTAATAGGCAAAACGGTTATTATACCTATTGTAAACAGGGAAGTTCCGGTTGTTGCTGATGATTTTGTTGATAAAGAGTTCGGGACAGGCTGTGTAAAGGTAACCCCCGCACACGACCCGAACGATTACGAATGTGGTTTAAGGCATAATTTAGGGGTTATTGAGGTTATAGACAAACACGGAAAGATGACTGACGCCGCAGGGGAAATACTCAGCGGAATGGACAGGTTTGAGGCAAGGAAGAAGGTTGTTGAAATGATGGACGGGCTAGGCCTTCTTTTAAAGATTGAGCCTCACAAACACGCGGTCGGGGAATGCGACAGGTGTTCAACGATTATTGAGCCTGCCGTTTCAACTCAGTGGTTTGTAAAGATAAAGCCTCTTGCTGAGCCTGCCTTAAAGGTTGTTGAAGAGGATAAGATCAAATTTGTCCCTGAAAAGTGGAAAAAGACCTACTACGAATGGATGAGAAATATTCACGATTGGTGCATATCAAGGCAATTGTGGTGGGGGCATAGAATCCCCGCATGGTACTGCAAGGACTGCGGCCACATAACCGTTGCCGAAATTGACCCTGATAAGTGTGAAAAGTGCGGTTCAAAGAATATTGAGCAGGAGAAGGATGTTCTTGATACATGGTTTTCTTCCGGGCTCTGGCCTTTTTCAACACTCGGCTGGCCTGAAGAAACAGACGATTTAAAGACCTTTTACCCCACAAGTGTTCTCTTAACAGGCTTTGACATCCTGTTCTTCTGGGTTGCCAGAATGATAATGATGGGCTTGAAGTTTATGGGAGACGTCCCCTTTTACACAGTTTACTTTAACGCATTGGTAAGGGACGCACACGGGCAGAAGATGTCAAAGTCAAAGGGCAATGTAATTAACCCTTTAGAGGTTATGGAGAAATTCGGCACCGACGCTTTAAGGTTTACCCTTTCAATTATGGCTGTTCCGGGAACGGACATTTCCCTTTCAGAGGAAAGGCTTGAGGGATACAGGGCTTTCTGCAATAAAATCTGGAACGCCACAAGGTTTGTTTTAATGAATATAGACGAAAGCGTTGATACGTCAACGGTGGATTACAAAAACCTAACCCTTGCGGATAAATGGATACTCTCAAAACTCTCAAAGGCAATAGCAAATGTTGACGAAAATATTGAAAAATTCAGGTTTCACGAGGCTGCCAACACTTTGTACCACTTTTTGTGGGGGGACTTCTGCGACTGGTATATTGAAAGCACAAAGAAAAGGCTTTTAAAAGGGGAAGAGAATGTTAAAAAACTCCTTGTCCTTGTTTTGACAAGGGTGTTGAAATTACTGCACCCCTTTATGCCTTACATTACCGAAGAACTATACCAGAAACTCCCGGGGCACAAAGAGAGCATTGCAGTAGAGCAATTCCCCGTCTACAGGCAGGATTGGGTTGACGAGGTTGCGGAAAATGAGTTTGAAACATTGCAGGAGTTAATCTCAAAGATCAGGGGAATTAGAACAGAAAAGAAAATACCCCCTTCAAAGAAGATTGAAGTTGAACTTATCCCCTTAAACGATGAAATTAAGGCTTTGATTGAAAGGGAAAGGGATTTGATATCCCTTCTTGTTAACGCTGAAAAACTTGAATGTGTTGAAAAGTTTGACGAGGAGAAGATGTACTCAAAAGCCGCGTCAAAGGGCACTGAAATCGGGGTATCCCTTGAAAACCTTTTGGACAAAGAAGCCGAAAGGGAGAGAATTGAAAAAGAACTTGGGAAGATTGAAAAAGAGATTGAAAAGGTTGAGAAGAAACTCAATAACGAGCAGTTTCTTGCAAGGGCTCCAAAAGAGGTTGTTGAGAAAAACAGAAACATATACAATGAATTAAAGGAGAAGCATCAGGTATTAAAACAAAACCTTGAAAGGTTGAAGTAATGGGATAAACATTGCCGTAACGGGAGCTTCAAGCGGAATAGGTTACGGGCTTGCAAAAAGGTATATCGGAAAAGGGCATACCCTCTTCCTTTTTGCAAGGAGAAGGGAAAAACTTGAAGAGTTAAAATCCCTTGCACCTGACAGGGTGAATATTTACCCCGTTGATATTACCGATTTTGATAACTTTCAGAAAATTCTTAAAGACATACTTGAAAAAAACTTTATTCACATTGCAATAGCAAATGCAGGCACCTCATCAGGCCACGGGTTGGAGGTGCCTGATTTTAAATCCTTTAAGCAAACCTTTGACTTAAATGTTTTAGGTGTTCACGCCTTTGTTGAGCCGGTTTTAAAAAAGATGATAGAAGGGAAAAAGGGAAAGGTTGTTGTAATATCTTCCCTTGCTTCAATAATCGCATCCCCCTCTTCAACCGCTTACTCTTCAACAAAAAGGGCTTTAAACTCTTACTGCGAATCTTTAAGAAATTTAGCGGCACTTCACAATGTAAAGGTGATAAACATAATGCCGGGCTTTATAAAAACCCCTTTAACCGCAAAAAACACCTTTAAAATGCCTTTCTTAATGGAGTTAGACCATGCACTTGATAAAATTGAGTATGCAATTGACAAAAACAAAAAAGAATACACCTTCCCCGGATTCTTTTCCCTTATTTTAAAAACCCTATCCTGCATGCCGTTATTTATAAAAGACTACATACTTCAAAAAACCGCAAAGAAGGTGTTTTGATGGATTGCATTCTGATTCTTACCGCAGGGGGGATAGGAAAGAGGTTCGGGAAGCCTTATCCCAAGCAGTTTGAGAAGATTGGGGATAAAACTATTATTGAGCATACTCTAACTTTTTTTGAAAAAGTAAGGCCTGAATACTGTGTTTTAACCTATCCCGAAGGGTTTGAGAGAGAGTTTGAAACCTTAAAAGAAAGGTTTTCTTTCCCCTTTTTACTTGTTAAAGGGGGAAGCGAGAGGTTTTTTTCCGTAAAAAACGCTGTTGAATTTATAAATGAAAAGGAAGGGGATAAGTCAAAGGTAGTGCTTGTTCATGACGGGGTGAGGCCTTTTTTAAAGCAAGAAATTGTTAGGGAGATAGTTGAAAAAACGCAAGAAAAGGGTTGCGCAATTCCCTATATCCCGGTAAGCGGCACTGTTAGAAGGCTTAATGATAGCGGTTTTTACCAGACAGTTAACAGAAAAGACCTTGTAAGCATTACAACCCCGCAGGGTGCAAGGTTAGGGATTTTAAAAAATTGTTTTGACAAAGCGGAAAGGATTTACACAGACGAATCCACAATGCTTAGTGATTTCGGTTTTAACCCATATCCTGTAAAAGACTGGCATTTCAACATTAAAATTACCGAGCCTTCCGATAGAGAAATCGCAGAGGTTTTAACCAAAATAATTTAATTCAGGATTTTTTAAAAAACCTTATTGCTTTTTTGAAAACATTTTGATATTTATGGAAATGTAAAAATGTTTAGGGGGAGCGATGAAGAAAAAACTCCTTTTCCTTTGCACGGGAAATTCTTGCAGAAGCCAGATGGCTGAAGGGTACGGTAAGTTATTTTTAAGTGATATAGTTGATGTTTACTCTGCGGGGACAGAGAAGCACGGCTTAAACCCCTATATGCTTGAAGTTATGGAAGAAGACGGGGTAAATATGGACGGGCATTATTCAAAAACCCTTGAGGAGTTGGGGGATATTGATTTTGACTTTGTAATAACCTTATGTGGCGATGCGTATGAAAACTGCCCTGCATACTTGAAAAAGGCTTTTGTTTTTCACAAAGGCTTTAAAGACCCTGCAAAGGCTGAAGGAAGCGAACAAGAGGTTTTGTCGGAGTTCAGGATAATAAGGGATTTAATAAAGGATTTTGTTAAAAACGAATTGCCTTCAATTATTCAGGAGAAGATTAAGAATGAAAAGCCTTGAGCGTTATTCTCAAATTTTTAAGGCTTTGGGGGAACCGAACAGGTTAACAATTGCACTTATGCTTGAGAAAAGGGAGATGTGCGTGTGCGAGATTGTGGATATTCTTCCCGTTTCTTTTTCAACAATATCAAGCCATTTAAAGGTTTTGCTGAATGCTGGTGTCGTTGAAAAGGAAAGAGAAGGGAAATGGATTGTTTACAGGCTTTCAGATGATAAATTTGTTAGAAGGGTTTTAACCTCTTTGCTGGAAGAATTGAAAAAACACAAAGATTTTAAAGTACTTCTTGATAAATTGAAAAAGGTTGGTAAGAATAGTTGCAAATTAAATTACAGGGAGATGTGATATGTGGTGGATTCCATTACTTTTTTTCGCAATTGCGTTTGTGTTTTCAATGTTGGGGATGGGAGGCTCTCAGATCTATATTCCCGTGCTATTCTGGGCGGGATTGGATTTTAAGACAGAGGCTATCCCTTTAGGCATGCTATTAAATGTTGTAAACTCAGGCTCGGCAACATTTACCTATGCTAAAAAGAAGTTGATTGACTGGAAGGTGGGGCTGCTGTTCGGAATAACAATGCTTTTGTTTGCCCCTATTGGCGCTTATTTTTCAAAGATTGTGCCTACCAAGTTCCTTATCTTTGTTTTTGCGTTTTTCACTTTGGTTTCTGCAACCTTGATGTGGATAGGGTGGCAGCCGAAAAATGAAATGAGCGGAAAAAACAGAACTTATTTAGGTTTGTTAGGAGGCAGCGGATTGGGTTTTCTTGCAGGTTTGATAGGGAGAGGGGGAGGCTCCTTCGTTGTTCCTTTGCTCTATATGGCGGGGATTGAAACAAAGGCTGCGGCGGCAACTTCAGCACTTGCGGTAACCTTTTCAGGCGTGTCAAGTTTTGTTTCCCATATAGCAATTGCCGCAAAACCCAATTGGTTGCTCTGGGGAGAGTGTGTCGCTGCTGTTTTTCTGGGAAGTCAATTAGGTTCCAATTTTATGGCAACAAAACTTAAAGGCGGTGCGGTTAAAAAGGTTTTTGCCATAGTTTTATACATTGTGGCTTTTATACTAATCTTTAAAGATATAATTCTTGCAAAATAATTTATCAGGAGGTTTTTATGTTTGATAAGCATCGTGCAATTGTAAACTCAATTGAAGGGCTAAATGAAAAGGAAAGGGAGTTTTTGTACTCTGCCTTGAATATTCACGGCCATATTTGCGGCGGTATGCCTATGGGCTATGTGGCAGGGTTAGCGGCTCTAAAGGCTTTAGGCGTTGAAAGGGAAAGAAATATGGACAAGATGGTAATATTAAACACAGGCGACGGCCATGCGGCAGGTTGCTTTGCAGACGGGGTCCAGTTTGCAACAGGCTGTACATTCGGCAAGGGTGTAATGAAAAAAGAGCCTAAAGGTAAGTGGACATTTTTATTGGTTGACAAGAAAGCAGGCAAGGCTGTTAAGGTAACACTGAGAAACGAGGTTTTAAAGAAGGCTTTTTCCGCATCGTTTATAACTGAATATAGAAGCAAAGGGGTTAACCCCACCGATATTCCTTCCGAGATTGCAGAGCCCGGTTTTAAGAGGCCTTTTTCCCTGAAACTTGAAGATGTGGTAGAGATAGAAGGGCCTTTTGATTTTAAACTTGAGAAAAAGAAACCGTGCTTCAACCTTGTTGAGTGTTCTGTGTGCGGCCATGTTGTTGCTGAAAATTACGCAAAAATGGAAGACGGCAAGCCTGTTTGCGTGGATTGCATTAACTATCACATAGATAAATAATGAAATAAGGAGGGATTGTGGGCCATTCTCATCATCACCATTCTCACGATTTGAGCGGTAAAAGGCTGTTTTTAACAATTTTGATTAACATTGCTATTACTGTTTCAGAAATTGTGGGAGGGGTGGTTTCAGGCTCACTTTCCCTTTTAAGTGACGCTTTACACAATTTTTCCGATGTCGTTGCACTTGTGGTAAGTTGGGCGGCCAATGTTTTAGCAAGGAAGGATGCGGACAAGAGAAAAACATTCGGTTACAGGCGTGCTGAAATAATTGCGGCACTCTTTAATTCTGCCGTCTTAATGGGAATAGCATTCTCCCTTATATACCATGCTGTTTTAAAGATAATTCACCCTGAGCAAATAAAATCCTTAATCGTTATTTACCTTTCCCTGTTAAGTATAATCTTAAATTTTTTAAGTGTATTGATAATTAAAAAAGATGCCTCCAAAAGCATGAACATAAAATCTGCCTACCTACACCTTTTAACCGATGTTATGACTTCAATTGCTGTTTTTTTAGGCGGTATTGTAATGCTTAAGTGGAAATTATTTTATGTTGACCCTGTCATTTCAATCTTAATTGCTCTCTATCTTATTAAAGAATCATTCGGCCTTGTAAAAGAGACCATAGAGGTTTTGATGAACTTTGCTCCCGAGCACCTTGATTTGAATGAGATTAAATCAAGATTGGAAGAATTTGATTACATAGACAATATTCACCACATCCATCTGTGGAGGTTAAGCGACCACGAGGTTTTTTTTGAAGCACATATTGATTTTAAGGATAATTTAAGCCTTGAAGAAGCAACTAAAAAGATTGAGGAACTGGAGCGGTTTTTAAAAGAGAATTTCGGGATAAACCATACCACTTTTCAACAGGAATTCAACAGGGACGATGACAAATCCCCTGTAAAAAACCATAACCGTAATCATTAGTTGAGGAAGGAATGAAAAAAGCCTTAATCCTGATTTTGTTAATGTTTTGTGCGTTTGCTTTTTCAAGTACCGGGACTTCTCATCAGCAATGGTTTTCTAATAAATTAAAGTACTCACTTCAAGACGGGTATTTTTTAAACCTGTCTCAGCAGCACAAGTACAAAGAGCATTACTTTGACTGCCTATGTGTCAGGAATTGGGTAGGAGGTTTCGGGAAGAAGATTGGCAAATACAGTGTTTCCTTAAATTACAAACAGGAAGAGCATAAAGGCGGATTGATTGAAGAGCGGCTTTTTGTTGATTTAGTCAGGAGTTTTAAATTAACCAAAAAGTACAAACTTACCTTAAGAGAACGGCTTGAAAGGAGGCATTTTAAGCACTCTCTAAAAAAAGCAGGGTACAGGCTTCGCCTCCTGTTTAAGATTTCCTGCAAGGTAAACATTTTTAATTGTGCCTGTGAGCCGTATTTTGCGGTAGAGCCTCAGTTTTCTTCAATAGGCAACAGGTTTTCAAGAAACAGGATATACGCCGGGACAAAGTTTGAATTAAATAAAAGAGTCAAACTTAATATAGGCTATATGAGAGAAGACAATGCGGGAAAGGAAGGCAAAGGAGTTTTTTATTCAGGCTTTGACTTTTCCTTTTAAATAGATTTTTTAAGAAAAACCGCAAATCCGATTCGTTTTTGTCTCTGTTTTTGCCTATTCTTTTTTAATGGTATAATTTTATATAGTTAATTCAGGAGGCAACAATGGATTTTCAAAAGATTTCTCAAAGTATTCTGCAATGGTTCCAGGTTAACTGGATTGAATTGTTAAAATACCTTATTTTTCTGATATTAGGTTTCTTTGTAAGCGCTAAAATAGCAGGGTTTGTCGCCGCTATAATGAGAAAGAAGGATATTGACAAGGCTGTTATCAGCTTAATTAGAAAGTTGATCTTCTATTCTCTTGTAATCGTTATTATTTTTTCTGTTTTAACCGGACTGGGTTTCAATGTTGCGTCACTTGTAACCATAATCGGTGCCGCAGGTTTGGCTATAGGGTTTGCTTTGAAGGATTCTCTTTCTCATTTTGCCGCAGGGGTCTTGCTTGTAATTTTCAGGCCTTTTACTATCGGGGATTACGTAAATATTGGGGGAGATGAGGGAATTGTAGAAGAGATCGGATTATTTCATACTATTTTAAAGACGCTGGATAACAGGGTTATCTTTATTCCGAATTCTTCCATTACGAATAACTCAATATTTAACTTTACAAGAGAGGATAAAAGAAGGGTTGATATTGTTTTCGGTATTGGTTATGAAGACGATTTAAAAAAGGCAAAAGAGTTGATTTTGAAGATAGCAAAGGATAATGAAAAGGTTTTAAAAGAGCCTGAGCCTCAGGTAGTTGTTTTTGAATTAGGGGATAATTCGGTAAACCTGCAGGCAAGGGCATGGGCAAAGAGTTCGGATTATTGGGACGTTTACTTTAATCTCATAGAAAATGTTAAACTTGAGTTTGACAAAAACGGTATTTCAATACCTTATCCGCAGTTAGATGTTCATGTGAATAAAGAATAAAAATTATTATATAAAAAAAAATATTGATAAATGACCAGGATTTGTATTATAATGTCATATATGGAGGTGATTATGTTTAGTAAGAAAATGAATGATGCGTTAAACAAGCAGGTAAACGAAGAGTTTTTTTCGGCTTATCTTTATCTATCAATGTCGTCATGGTTTGATTCAATAGGGTTAAAGGGTTTTGCAAACTGGATGATGGTGCAGTTTAAAGAAGAGATGGAGCATGCAATGAAGTTTTACTCCTATATTCAGTCAAGAGGAGGGGATATAAAACTCCTTGCAATTGAAGAACCGCCTTCAAAATGGGATTCCCCTTTACATGCATTTAAAGAAACGTTGAAGCACGAGCAGCATATTACCCAATGTATGAATGACCTTGCGGACCTTGCGGAAGAATTGAAAGACAGGCCGACCTTAAACTTTTTACAGTGGTTCATAGACGAGCAGGTTGAAGAAGAGGAAAACGACAGGGATATAATCCAGAGGCTTGAGTTAATTGGAGAGAGCAAAAACGGAATATTTATGCTTGACAGGGAATTAGCACAGAGGGTTTACACCCCTGAAACAGACTGATACATTTTAATAAGATTTTTTCACCCCGCTTTATGCGGGGTTTTTTATTGTTCGGATTTTCAAACAACCCCCTTTACTGTTATAATACATTTATGGCAAATAGGGTTTTGATTATTGACGACGAAAAAGACATTGTAGAGTCTATTGCAAATATCCTTGCGCTTGAAGGGTATTCTGTTTTAAAGGCTTTCAGGGGCTACGACGGATTAAAGACGGCATTGCAGGATAACCCCGATGTTGTTCTTTTGGATATTAAAATGCCTGTTATGGACGGGCTTGAGGTTTTAGAGAAACTCATTGAAAACGGATTTTCAAATCCTGTAATAATGATTTCAGGCCACGGGGATATTAAAACCGCGGTTGAGGCTGTGCAAAAGGGCTCTTTTGATTTTCTTGAAAAGCCTCTTGGCGCCGAGCAGATCTTAATTTCAATCAAGAATGCCATTCAGTCAATTAAAAAAGTAGAAGATAAAAATAAAAAAAATGACTTTTTTCTTATAGGCAAAAGCGGGGCTTTTAAAAGAGTGCTTGCTATTGCCGATAGAGTGGCAAAAACAACGGCACCTGTTTTAATTACCGGGGAGACAGGCACGGGAAAAGAGATGATTGCAAAGTATATACATAAAAAAAGCGGAAGAAAAGGGATTTTTGTTGAGGTAAACTGTGCCGCAATTCCCGAGGAGTTGATTGAATCCGAACTTTTCGGCCATGTAAAGGGTTCTTTTACGGGAGCAATTGACGATAAAGAGGGAAAGTTTGTTGCCGCACACAACGGCACACTGTTTCTTGACGAGATAGGGGATATGTCTTTGAAAACTCAGGCAAAGGTTTTGAGGGCTTTGCAGGAGAAGATTATCTACGCAATCGGCTCAAACAAGCCTGTTCCCGTTAATGTAAGGGTGATCTCCGCTACAAACAAAGATTTGAAAAAAGAGATAGAAAAGGGCTCATTCAGGGAAGACCTGTTTTACAGAATAAATGTCATTGAAATTGAGATGCCTCCTTTGAGAGACAGAAAAGAGGATATCCCCCTCCTCGCAAAACACTTTGCCTATCTTGCTGCAAAAGAAAACGGATTGGGAGAGATGGTTTTTGAAGACGATGCTCTGGAATATTTGAAAACTTTTGATTATAGAGGCAATATAAGAGAACTAAAAAACAAAGTGGAAAAGATTATCATTTTATGCCAAAAGGATAAAATTTCTAAAAAGGATATTGAAAGTGTGCTGTCGGGACGAATTGGCTTTGGGTGTATAGAGCCTTCCGAGGTCCAAAAAAAGATTACAATAAAGCAGCCTGACCTTTTGAAGGCAAAAACCCTTAAAGAAGTCAGGGAGATTGCTGAAAAGTATTTCATAATTGAAAAGTTGAAGGAAAACAACTTTAATGTGTCAAAAACCGCAGAGCAGATAGGGGTGCCTCGAAGCAATATGTACAAAAAACTTGAACACTACAAAATAAATGTAAAGGAGTTAGAGGAGTACTATGGAAAAGATTAGTATTGCCGAGAGTTTGTTGAAGATTAACGCTGTTTCACTGTCTTTAAATCCGCCTTTTACATGGGTTTCGGGGATTAAATCTCCGATCTATTGCGATAACAGGCTTTTTATCTCTTTTGTTGAGGAGAGAAGAAAGGTTGTTGACGCTTTTATTGAAAAGATTAAGGGTTCAGGTCTGGATTTCAATGTTGTTGCGGGAACGGCAACTTCCGCAATCCCTTTTGCCGCATGGATATCTGAGAAATTGTCCCTTCCAATGGTCTATGTAAGAGCTGAAAAGAAGCAGCACGGAAAGGGGAAATCAGTTGAAGGGAAGTTGAATAAGGGGGACAAAGTAATTGTTGTTGAGGATTTAATATCAACAGGCAAATCTTCTGTTCAGGTGGTTAAAAATTTAAGGGAAGAGGGCGCAGAAGTTAAAGGTGTTTTTTCCATATTTAGTTATCAGTTTAAAAAGGCTGAAGACAACTTTGCTTCTGTTGGGCTTAATTATGTTTCCCTTGAAAATATAGAATCCCTTTTAAAACACGCTGTTGAAAAGGGTTATCTTTCTAAAAAAGACGCCGATATTATTGACGAGTTTAGAAAAGGTCCTGAAAACTGGTATTCAACTTTCTTTAAAGGAGAGTAATGAAAAGAATAATAGCGAGGTTTAGCAACAAACAGATACTTTTAATTATACTGTCTGTTTTAGTGGGGGTTTGTGCAGGGTTAGGTGCAGTCGGAGTCAGGCAGTTAATCAGGTTTTTTACAGAGATCTCCTTCGGCGGTTATGAAAAGTTCCTTGAGGTTGTAAAGCATATTCCCACCTATAGAAAGATTCTTGCCCCTGCAATAGGTGGCTTGATTGTCGGTCCTATAATCTATTTCTTTGCAAAAGAGGCAAAGGGGCATGGTGTACCCGAGGTTATGCTTGCAATGTTAATGAAAGACGGGAAGATAAGGCCGAGGGTTGCGTTTGTAAAAGCTCTTGCATCAGCGGTTTCAATAGGTTCCGGAGGTTCGGTAGGAAGGGAAGGCCCTATTGTTCAGATAGGCGCCTCTTTAGGCTCAACAGTAGGGCAGTACTTTAATCTGGATAGAAGGGATATTCAAACCCTTGTTGCATGCGGTGCCGCTGGTGGTATTGCTGCTGCTTTTAACGCTCCGATTGCAGGCGCATTGTTTTCCGTTGAGATAATTTTGGGAGACTTCGGGGTGGCGGCTTTAAGCCCTATTATTATTTCTTCGGTTATTTCAACCATTGTTGCGAGGCATTTTGAAGGAGACCTTGTGGCTTTTGTAGTTCCTCCTTATACCTTAAACTCCTCCCTTGAACTTATGCCTTACACCTTTTTAGGTTTAGTAGCAGGATTGGTTGCTGTTCTCTTTATCGTGACGTTATATTATTTTGAGGATTGGTTTGAAAAATCACCTATTCCCGAGTATATTCAGCCTATGATTGGCGGTTTGGTCGTAGGTATTATGGGCATATATTCCCCTTACATATTCGGGGTAGGTTACGAAAGTATAAACGGTGCGCTTCACAATCAATGGCCTTTGTATATTTTAATTTTAATGATTCCTATGAAGATTTTGGCGACTTCAATTACATTAGGGTCCGGTGGCTCAGGTGGTATCTTTGCACCTTCCCTCTTTTTAGGTGCAGCAACTGGAGGCGCGGTAGGTGTTATAACCCATGCTTTGTTTCCTCAGGCGGCTTCTTCAGGTGCTTATGCCCTTGTGGGGATGGGTGCTGTTGTTGCAGCGGCAACTCAAGCGCCTATAACTGCCATAATTATAATCTTTGAGTTAACCCAGAACTACAGGGTTATTGCGCCATTAATGTTCACCTGTATTATTTCAACCTTGATTGCAACCGCTATAAAGAAAGAGTCGATTTATACCCTGAAATTAAAATTAAAGGGCATAGAACTTGTTGAGGGCAGGGAAGAGTCAATTTTAAAACAGATAAAAATAGACCCTGTTATAAAAGAGGGTGTGTTCTTTTATATTCACCACAATTTAAAGTTTATTATTGATTCGGTGTTGTCTACCGCTCAAAGCATATTCCCCGTTCTCGACTCCTCAAATAAACTTGTAGGAATACTAACTTTAAACAACATTAAGTCTGTTTTTTACGAAAAAGAGACTCTGGCCGAACTTGTAATTGCCGAGGATATTGCAGAGGATCCGGTATTTTTGACCGAGGATTCAAACCTTCAGGAGGCCATGGACCTTGAGGGCAAGTTCTCCGTTGAGGAAATTCCTGTGGTTAAGGACAAAGAATCTATGGAATATAAGGGAATCGTGCATATCCAGGACGTGATAAATTTGTACAACTTTGAGATTAAAAAAAGAGAACTCGCATTGGCGGTTATTACGAGAAAGAAGTTTAAAGACGTGACAAAGGGTTTAAATTTAGGTGAGGGAATGAGGTTGATGGAATTGAAAGTTCCGCAGTCTTTTGTAAATAAGACATTAAAAGAATTGGCTATAAGAAATAAGTATAATATTGAGGTGCTAATTATTAAAAGGGGAAAGAAAACTTTTATTCCAAATGCGACAACCTTGTTAGGTAACGGAGACCATTTTGTGGTTGTAGGAAAATACGAAGATATAAGAAAGTTTAAGCAAAAAGAAGGGGTATAGTGTTGAATTTGACCACTTCAACCATAGTTTTAAGCAAATCGGCGTTTTTAAACAATATAAAGTTTTTAAGGTCGTTTGCCCCTAATTCAAAATTCTTTCCCGTGGTTAAAGCAAACGCTTACGGTCACGGTTTAAAAGAAGTGGTTTCAATTGTTGATGATTTTGTTGACGGATACTGTGTTCACTCCACTGATGAGGCAGTTGAGATAAACTCTGAAAAACCTGTTTTAATTTTAGGGTATTTAAATAAAAATAAATCTCTTATAATCTCTCTTTTAAAAGAAAAAGAGATCTATCTAACTGTTTATTCTGAGGATATGGTGGATTTTCTGGAAAAGGTGGGGGAAAAGGCTGAGAAGAAAATCGGGGTATTTGTTAAAGTTGAAACGGGTACTCACAGGCTGGGGCTTGAAGAGTACCATGCTTTAAACCTTGCGAATAGAATTGTTAAAAGTAAAAGTTTAAAATTTTTAGGCTTTTCCACACATTTTGCCAATATTGAAGATACTACAGACCATAGTTACGCAAATATGCAAATAGAGAGTTTTAATAGGGTAATAGAGAATTTCGGCGGTAAAAATATTCAAACACATAATGCCTGTTCGGCTGCTTTAATGCTTTTTGAAGAAACAAGGACAGATATTGTCAGGCCGGGCATATCTTTTTACGGATACTATCCGAGCAGGGAGACAATTGTTTCTTTAAATTCAAGGGGGTTTGAGAGAAACAATGGTTTAAAGCCTGTTTTAACATGGAAAACAAAGCCTTTGCAAATAAAAGAAGTGAAAGCGGGGGGATACATAGGTTACGGTTTGACTTTTAAGGCAACCAGAGATATGAGAATTGTCGTTTTGCCTGTCGGGTATTCTGACGGGTACGACAGGGGACTTTCAAACAACGGATATGTTTTAATTAAAGGCAGAAGGTGTCCCGTTGTGGGCCGGGTTTGCATGAACCTTTTTATGGTTGATGTAAGCCATGTGGAAGATGTTTCGCTTGAAGACGATATAATTTTAATAGGGAAGAGCGGGAACGAGGGAATAACTGCCGATACATTGGCAAATCTTTTAGGGACGATAAATTACGAGGTTATTGCAAGGTTAAATCCGTATATTCAAAAAAAGATTACAGAGTGATGAGAAACATTAAACTAACCCTTCAGTACGACGGCACAAACTATCACGGCTGGCAGGTGCAGCCTCACGCTAAGACTATTCAGGGTGTATTAAAGCAGGCTATAGAAACCCTTGTAAACCACAAAGTAAAACTTATCGGGGCGTCACGGACAGATGCCGGAGTACACGCTTTAGGGCAGGTTGCTTCCTTTAAAACTAATAAAAGCCACTCTCTCTTTGTAATAAAAAAGGGATTAAACGCATTATTGCCTGAAGATATCAGGGTTTTTGAGGTTGAGGAGGTTGGACTATCCTTTCACCCTCGTTTTAACGCAATGGGTAAAACTTATAGGTACAGGTTTTTTATAGGCAATGCGCTTTCCCCGTTTGAAAGGTTATACTGCTATCACATAAAAGGTAAAATAGATATTGACGCAATGATAAAGGCTGCGGATTATTTTATTGGAGAGAAGGATTTTTCTTCCTTCAGAGCCTCTCTTTGCGGTGCTAAAACCCCGATCAGGAAAGTTGAAGTTTCAAAATTTAATTTGTTGAATAACGGCTTTTTAGAATATATAATAAACGGGCGTAGTTTTTTGCACCACATGGTAAGAAATATCGCAGGCACTCTTTTATTAATCGGAAAGGGTAAAATATCGCCTGAATATGTTGAAGAAATTTTTAAAAAAAAGAACAGGGTTTATGCTGGCCCTACACTGGACGCAAAAGGGTTATTTCTTGAAAGGGTATATTACTAAAATAAAGGAGGCAAGATGAAAAAACTTTTTTCTTTTGTGTTGGTTTTAATGTTGTTCACAACTTCCTGTTCCTGGTTTGAGAAACAACAGGTTAAAAAGATGGAACAGATGGCAATGAAGATTGACAAATTAAATGACCAATTGAAGCAGAAAGAGGACGCTTACAGGCAGTTGTTATCTGAATATGGATTAAAGGGTGACAAAAAATTAAGTCCTGAGCAGATGAGAATGCTTGCTTTAACCCCGGAACAAAGAGCTTATTTGAAAAAAAGGCTTGCGCAGGAAAAGGATTCTTCTTATTCGGCAATTATTCAGGAGATATTGAAAAAAGACGACGAAATTAAGCAGTTAAGGAAAGAGATTCAGGATTTAAAAGATAAGCTACCAAAGCCTTACACTGTTAAGGCCGGGGATAATCATTTTGACATCTGTATGAGATACTTAACCGAACAAAAAGGATTAAGCCCGGAAGAAGCGCAAAAACTTATTGAAAGGGTTAATCTTCTTGATTATCTTCTTCCGGGATTTCAGGTTTATCTTTTTTATAATGACGGTGTTTTTGGTACCTTTGTTACCCAGGGTACGGCAAATATGAGTCCTAACCAGATTAAAAGATACTATAAAACCAAACTTATAAATGAGAGGGATAAAGCAAGGCAGGAGGCTGAAAAACTTTCCGCTGACGTTAAGGATTTAGAGGCTAGAAAGGCCGAACTTTTAAAACAGTTGAAAGAATTGGAGCAGTTAAAGGCTGATATGCAGCAGCAGATTTCAACCCTTACGACAAAAAATCAGAACCTTTCTAAGGAAAACTTAAGAAAAGAAAAGATGCTTAACTCTGTTTTTTATCACGTGGATAATTATAAATCCTTAAAGAAAAAGGGTATAGTAGGAAGGTTCTTATTCGGAAGGCCTAAATTAAAGAAGTTCAATGCAGTAAATTTTGATAAATCGGCTGACTTAAGGGAAGTTGATTCAATTACGGTAAACGCTGAAGATGCCGGGTTGGGGAAAATTCATGCTATTTATATAATGCCTGCACAATTTATAAAAGATAAAGATTATCAGGTTAAAATTTCACCGGATAAAAAGAGTGCTACAATATTTTTAATTAATCCTGATAAGTTTAGAATGAGCAAGGTGTTGATTGCTTTAAGATAATTTACTTTTTCTTTTGGGGGGCACATGCCCCCTTTTTTATTCCCCTTTTCCCGGTTAATTTGGTGTATAATAAAAAAGAAAAAAGGGAAATAATTAAAAAAGGGATTTTATGAGACGGTACAAATTAAGAATACTAAACGCATTTTTTATATATGTATTAGTGGTATTGGTGACCGGTCTTGTTTTTTATAATTTTTTAAAAATTAATTCTTTTTATTTTATTGTTAGTTCTTTTCTGATTATTTCCACAGTGTTTACCGTGATTTTAACGTGGTATTTTGAAAAAATGATAAGTGATATTAAAATACAATTAAAAGAATTGGTGAGATTTGTTGAAAAGGGAGAGCCTTGTATCATTGAAGACCCTTTGTTTGAGGATCTTTACAATGAGGTTTTATTAAAGAGTGAAGAATTAAGGCAATTGATAAGTGATTTTACCGATACTAATAATTTTGTCAAAACACGAATAAGCGATGTTATATATTCTTTTGATGAATTGATCGATGATTATAAAGAGTTTAGTTTTAAGTTCAACGAAATGGTGACTTTTATCTCTTCAATTTCGACGAAAGAATTGGATACAGGTATTGAAGAGAAGTTGCAATCTTTTATTTACTTAACAACTGAAATTAATAAATTTAGAGAAAAGCTTTTAGATCTTGTGGAAAAGGTAAAAGATATTGTCAACGATTATATAGTAAGGACTTCAGAGGATATAAAAAACTCGAATTTAATTATAAAAGGGTTTTTGTCTTTTAGTGAGAATTTAGTGTTGAATATAGATAAAATAATTTTGTTTTTTAATAATATAGATTCTCATTCAAACAGGCTTATTGAAGAGATAGGGAAAATGGAAAAACACAAATCTCATTTAATTGAAAGGATTGAGACAATAAGAGATAATTTTGATAAAGAAAAAGAAATTTTTGATGAAATTATAGGGTTAAACAGAACAACAAATGATACCTTTTACCAGGTTAAAACAATCCTGTTAGAATTGTCTAATTTAAATAAAAAAGCCTCATTAATGTCTTTAAACGCATTAATTTATGCGTCAGAAACATCTAAGGATGATAAAAAATTTGTAACTGTTGCAAAAGAGTTAAAAAAACTCGTTGATGATATTGAGAAGAAAAGAGTAACCGTAGATTCTTTTTTTTCAAACATGATGAGGAATAACAATTATGTGGCTAAATTGCTTTCTGATTATGAAAAGGTTAATGTAAAAAATAGGGTAGAATTAACAAGGATTGCTACCGATATTGACCATTTTAATCATCATACCAAAATGATTAAACAAAGTAATTATAAAATGGCTGAACCTGTTGAAGAGAATATAACTTTATTAAACAGTATAAAAGAAGGGATTGTAAATCATAGTAGCTCTATCAAGCAGGTTTTAATTGTTTTTAAAGATTATCTTGCAAAATTGGATAAGGCTGAAAAGGATAGAGAATCTTTTGACAGCCTCGTGGTTTCAACCGCCGGTCTTTTGGATTATATAAATAATACTCTTCCTGAAATAACGGATTATATTACCGGATTGTTGAAAAGTCTTGAAGAGTTTTCAAAAGATCTTTCTGAAGCAAATAGTGTAATAGAGAATTTTAACCATGATAAAGCGGTAAGGGAGTTTGGAGTAATGCTTGATGATTTGCAGCACAAGAGGCTTGCAAATTTAAAAAACTCGCTTGTTTTGCTTGAAAAGGCAAAAAATATAAAAAAAATACTTTAATAAGAGGTGAAATATGTTTAACAAAGTGATTTTAATAGGAAGGGCAGGTCAGGATATTGATATAAAGATTACTTCAAACGGGTCAAAGGTGGCAAAGTTTACCCTTGCTACTTCAAGAAGTTATATGGATTCTCATGGAAATTGGCAGGAAAAAACAGAGTGGCATAACATTGCCTTGTGGGGTAGGCTTGCGGATAAAGGTGAAAGGATAGTAAGGAAAGGGCATTTGTTTTTTGTTGAAGGGACCATAGAATATCAAACGTGGGAAGACGTAAACGGGAATAAAAAATATAGGACTGAAATTAGAGGTTTGACATTAATCCCGTTAACTAAAAAAACCGCGGAAGAAATGACCTCTTCTTTCGGCAGTGAATCTGCGGCATCGGGCAATACTTCTTCCGATATTAGTGAGCGTCCACAAGTAGACGATATAAAAGAAGAAGCTGAGGAAATTGAAGATGTTGAAGAGGATATCCCGGATTCGGATATTCCTTTTTAATCTATTCTTCGTCTTTTGTGGCTCTCGGGTGAAAATTAAAGTATATCTGTTTTAGTCTTTCATTTGATATATGAGTGTAAATCTGGGTTGTTGATATATCTGAATGCCCTAACATCATTTGAACAGCCCTTAAATCCGCCCCGTGCTCAAGCAGGTGGGTGGCAAAGGTATGCCTTAACGTGTGAGGGGATAGCTTGTGTTCTATCCCTATCTTTTTCCCGTAATTTTTTAAAATTTTCCAGAAGCCCTGTCTTGAAATTTTGTTTGCCCTGATATTTAAAAAAAGAAAATAACTCGTTTTATCTTTTAAGAGCTTAAGTCTGCCGTCATTTATGTACCGCTCAAGACATTCATATGCTTTTTTGCTGAAGGGGACAAGCCTCTCCTTTGAGCCTTTTCCGAAAGTAATTAAAAACCTTTCCTCAAGGTTTAAGTTATTCATTTTTAAATCTAATAATTCCGAAACCCTTAACCCTGTTGCATAGAGTAATTCTATCATTGCTTTATCTCTCTGTCCGATAGGGGTAGAAG
>JALWHA010000363.1 GCA_027038695.1 Acidobacteriota bacterium | reverse complement strand
CCTAATATTAACTTTGTTCCGCCGTAATCTTTTAAATCTTTTAATGGAACGAATTTCATAGTTTAAAACTCTTCAGCAAGCGCCTCCGTTACTGTTTTAAACTTCATTTTTGCCATTGCAATATTGCCGTCAGGTTTTAAAAACATTACTGTATGATAGTGTTTGCCATCTTTATTGTATGCCCTTGCAATCATTATTCCTGCATCTGAATCAATCTGAATAAAATCGGCCATCCCAAAACCTGAATCTACTGTCATCTGCTGGGCTCCAAGTAAAACATCGTTTAACACAGACCCCAATACTTCCATCCTTAACCCGGACACCTCAGCGTCACCATCAATAAATTCTCCATTAGGAGAAAAAACCCCTGCACCTATAAATCCTTTCACATCATGCAAAGCCCTAAGTTTTTCGTTAATTGCCATAAACCCTCCCTAATTTTTTTCTGAGACAAAAGCCTCTCTAATCTTTTTTTGCGCCAGAGCATAGTTTCCTTTACAATCAAATACAACCAATAAAAAATCACTTTTGTCTTTTAAAAAGTCAAAAATAAGGACATGTTTTTCATAAATCAAAACTAATTGCCAGAAATTAGACGGCATTTTATCAATTAATTTTTTTATTTTTGTCAAACAAAAATCTTGTAACCGATCAATATCAATATCTAAATGTTTTTCCTGAAAACCCCATCTAATATTGGACGAATTATTTAGAACCATCAAAGATACAAATCCTTTCATTTGAGATAGATCCTTCAATAACTTTTCCCCTTTTTTAATTAAATAGTTATCCTCATTTATAAAACTTTGCTTAGAGTTACTAAATATACAATCCAGAGAACAGCAAAATTGTTTATTCTGGGTTAAGTTCGAGGGTTTTATGATTTTAATTATCTGCGGCTTTTTCTCTATAGCGCTCTTTAACTCTTCGTATCCTATAATTTTCCCGCACTTAAACCCAATAGGCTCTCCTTGAACAAAACTCACATAACCGTTATACTTGTTGCATTTTAGCCCTAATATAAGTGTCTCTTTTTTATGGGATATCCATTGTAAAAATGCACAGAAATCCCTATCAATTTCTTCAGCACTTTTATTTAATAAATCTATATGCATAGTTTTAGATTTTGTATCTGAATTTTCTTGCACTGGTTTTTTCTCTTTAGATTTAAATATAACCTGAATTTGAGAGGGGTTTTTCAACCTGTTTAATACAAAAAAGTGAAATTCCTTTACCATTTCTTCAATGCCATCTTCTATATCTATCTGCAGGGGTATTTTTTTTACAACCCTTCCATCCCGGAATATGTTACAGATCACCTGTTCCTTATGTTTATAATATTCAGTCTGGATATGGAAAAGACTTCCCCCGATTTTTAAATTGTCATTATATGATACAATTGTCATTTGTGTTTACCTCTCTTCTACTCTCCCATCTTTCTTCTATAAATTATAAAACGATAAATGTAAAATGCAAGGAAAATTTTACTTATATAACATAAATTGTTAAAAATATAAAATTATTTTGCCATTCAATCTATACAGAAAAAGTAAAAATTTAAGACATTCTTTACTTAAAAGACAATTACGAACAAACACAAAAAGTCACAATGTCAATTTTTTTGCAATGGAAGGATAGATCACAGTACTGTAAAGCCTTTCGTTACCCGGCCTAAATTATTATAGACTTCTAAAATTGAATTTTATTGAACATTAATACATTTATCAACAATTTTACCCCAGGTGAAAGCCAAATCCAATTTAAACTTTGTTGACTTGAACCTTTCCGTTAAAATCTCATAAAGTATTTTCCCGAAAGCGTATAAGTCGTTTACAACGGAATGTTTCTTAAAATTCATATCTTTTACATACCCTGAAGTGCCCAAACCTATACTCATAGGCCTATCGGGGAAAGCAGGCTCCCCAATTACACCTGCAAAAGCAAAGTCGCTTAACTTAACTCTGTTGTTTTGAAATACAAGTATGTTG
>JALWHA010000362.1 GCA_027038695.1 Acidobacteriota bacterium | reverse complement strand
ATCCTTGAAACATACTGGGACGATATGATTACCCCGCCTTCAGGCACTGAAAACAACTGGATAATTATCAAGGGGGAAAGTGCAACAAACAGGCCTGTTTTAAAGGGAAGAAACAACCTTCTTTCAGCCATTGACATAGGCGGAAAAAGTTATGTGAGGATTGAAAACCTTGAGATTACCAATTACAACGGGGAAGACTTCAGGGAAGGAATTGAAAGTTGGGACGAGTGCTCACATATTGTTTTGAAAAACCTGTATATCCACCATGTTGACGAAATGGGCATAAACATTAAAGACTGCAATGATGTGAAAATTGAAAATATTGTTGTTAAATACTATGGCTTTAGCGGAATAGGGGGGCCTGCAGGCGATAACGGCGGCTGGAGAAATGTTAGCATAAAAAACTCTGAATTCTCATACAGCGGACACTATTACAGGGGGCAGAGCGATTCCTCTCCATACGATAGGCCTGACGGTTTGGGCACAGAGCCTTCAGACGGGCCTTTGCTGGTTGAAAATTGTTTATTTGCGCACAACAAAGGGGACGGCTTTGATTCCAAATGCAGGAATACAACCATTGAAAAAAGCATTGTTGCAAACAATTCTTGCGACGGGCTGAAACTGTGGGGAAATAACTCAAAGGCTGTGAACTGTCTTGTTTTTGGAAGGGGAGACGGGGATTTGTCAAATACACCGTGGGGAAGCATTGTTGTTGACACAGAGGAAAACGCCTCAATATCCTTTATCAACTGCACAGTTTGGCAGAACCCCTCACTTCCTGGATACCCTATGTATGTCCAGTATTCAGGTGGGGGAGAGGTCAGTTTGACAATGGTTAACTGCATTGTAAGCGGGGGAAGTGCTGAAATTTATTTCGGGGATAATGTAAACCTTACCTTTCATCATAATTTGATTAATCTATCAGGCAGCATAAAGGTAAGGTATAGAGGGCAGGCATATACCTCACAAAACATTGGTGATTTGGGGGAAGGGATTATTCTATCAAATCCGCATTTTGTTGATGGAAAAGACGGGGACAACGCAGACTTTCACCTTAATTCAGATTCCCCTGCCATAGATTCAGGTTATAGCGGTGATATTGTGCCTGAAGAGGATATTGAGGGAAACTCAAGGCCTTACAGAAGCGGTGTTGATATTGGTTGCTATGAGTATAAAAGCACGCCAGTTTACAATGAGATATGCTATATCCCCCACATTGCTTACAGAAATTACACAACATACCTGATTGCTTATTCAATCAGTGAAGAAGATTCAGGTTTTTCCCTTAATCTCTATGATAACAATGGGAATACGGTTGTTACCAAGAGTTATTCTGTGAATTCTTGCAATTTTTTAAAGATAAATTTAAGGGAGTTGGGAGAAGATTACAACGCAAAGGCAGGGGTTATCCAATACGACAGCGGGCTTGTTTTCAAACTTGCATACTTTAACACAGATGGGGGTATGGCTGAATTTATGCTAAATGGCGATTTGTACCAGACATCCCTTGCAATTTTTCCCTCTTATAATGAAGAGATTACCTGGAATGGCATTGCAGTGTTTAACCCGAATTCAAGGGAAGTTGGTATTACTTTAACAGCATACAAAGACGGGCAAATTGTTGCAACCCAGCACCTTTCTTTGCTGGCTATGACAAATATTGTTGATGTTGTGGGAAACGATTCGTCAATTTTGCCTTCCCTTTCCCTTCACGATTACGATTTTATAAAGATTGAGGCTGAATCAGGTATTTGCGGCTTAAACATTTCAGGTGTCGGCCAGCAAAACCTTGTGTTTTTGCCTTTAGCTGGAGTTGATTAAAGGCTATTTTTTGATATTGCAAGGCAATGTTTAAAAACAGAAAGTTAAATGGTGGATAAAATCAGACAATTTAATGAAACCATTGTGTTTTCTAATCTAAAAATTTTTTTGTATAATAAATTTATAATAATTTCTGGAGGTAAGCCTTGAAGAAGTGGATAGGTGTTTTTG
>JALWHA010000361.1 GCA_027038695.1 Acidobacteriota bacterium | reverse complement strand
ACCTTACACCTGCCCTTGCCGCAAGGTTTACTATGTGGGTTATTTTATGCTTTTCAAAGAGGCTGTTTACATCTTCGGTTTTTTCAATGTCAAGGTTGTAAAAGGTGAAGTTTTTGTGTTCTTTCAGTTTCTCAAGCCTGTATTCCTTCAATTTAGGGTCGTAATAATTGTTTAAATTGTCAACCCCTATAACCTTATACCCCTTTTCAAGAAAGAGTTTTGTTGTTTCGCTTCCAATAAACCCCGCACACCCTGTTAAAAGGATTAGCATTATTTCTCCCCTTGAGTTTCTTCAATTACAGCAGGCTTTTTCCCCGTTGTTATCTGGTTTTTTGAATAATCAAACTCCGAGCCCCAAACAGAGTGGGGGATAAGGTAAATCAAAAACATTACAATTACAGCAAGCGAGGTTGATAAAACGCTTCTCTTTGAATACTCTTTTTTCAAAAAGTATAAAGCGGGAAGCCAGAATAAGAATGCTATTAAAGTTTTATTGTCTGTTAAATCCCAGCCAAAGGGAATACCTGTCCAGAGTTCTCCAAATGCAAACTTCTGGACAATAGGGCCTAAAATAAGCCCCCCTATGAAGAATAGCCCAACACAGGTGTATACAAGGTTTTTGTAAGGCTCTTTGAAAATTAAAGCAAGCCCTATCCTTACACAGAGGAGAAGGGACGAAAACATAAAGATTATGTGGGGGATAAGTATGTATAAGGGCACAGCCCCTTTAAACCTTGTGATAACAGACTTTGCAGGTATGCTGTAATACTTTCCGTCTATATTGACTTTTACATAGTATTCAAGTTTCCCAGCAGGCGGCTGGTGTGGAAGGAATGCGGTGTAATTCTTCCCTATTTTTTGCATTTTAATTTCTGTCCAGTTTTCTTTTACCCTGAACCTTTTATAAACAAGAAAAGCCTCAATCGGCTTGTCCCCTTCAAGGTATATGCTAACTTCCTGATCTCCAGCCCCGCCGTGGCTTCTATTAAATATGTAATCAATTTTAACGCCGTCTATCTTTAAATGCCCTGAAACAGGGTAGGTAGGCCCTGTCTTTTTTTGGTAAATTGCAAGGGATACTGTAATTAAAAAAGCAAGAATCCATAAAAAGGTCTTTTTCATACAATTTCTCCTTAATTTGAAATGGCGGAAGCGCGTGGGAATCGAACCCACCGACCTATACCCCCGTATAGGCCCACCGGTTTTGAAGACCGGGGGGGACACCAGCCCCCATTCGCTTCCGTATAAAGGAATAAAACCTTTCAGGTAATTATATTATAAACCGCTTTTGTCCGCAATTAACTTTGCAGTGTCAAGAAATGCTTTTGTTACAGGAGATTCGGGATAGCCTACCACTATTGGAAGCCCTTTGTCTCCCCCTTCCCTTATTGCAGGGTCAATGGGGATTCTACCTAAAACCGGGAGCCCTAACCTGTCTCCGGTATCGGTTTGATTTCCGCTAAAGATAAAATGCTTTGTTCCGCAATTATGACAGACAAAGTAACTCATATTCTCAATAACACCCATTACTGGAATATTAAGTTTTTCAAACATTGTTACAGCCTTTTTAACATCTAAAAGAGCCACATCCTGCGGGGTTGTAACCGCAATTGCCCCTTTAACCTTTACATTTTGCGCTAATGAAAGTTGAATATCCCCTGTTCCCGGAGGCAGGTCTATTAAAAGGTAATCCAATTCACCCCATTCAACATCTTCAAGAAACTGGGTTAAGGCCTTCATTAATAAAGGCCCTCTCCAGATAACAGGGGTGTCTTCCTCAAGAAGGAAGCCTAATGACATAACCTTAACCCCGAACTTTTCAAAAGGAACAAGTTTTTCCTTTTCATTGACTTGAGGCTCTTCCTTAATTCCAAACATCATTGCAATGCTTGGGCCGTAAAAGTCTGCATCCAATAACCCAACCTTATGCCCTAACTTTGCCATTGCAATTGCAAGGTTGCTTGAAACGGTTGACTTTCCCACTCCACCCTTTCCGCTGCCAATTAGAATGGGGAATTGAACATTGGGAATGAGATTTTTAAACTCAACAGTACCGTAAGGTTTTTCGTTTACCGTAATGCTAACCTTAACCTCTTTTACATTTTCTACAGACTTTAAAGCCTTTACAACCTGCTCTTCAAGTTGAGTTAAAGAGTTTTCAGCCTGCTTCGGGACTTCTATCTTAATGTCAACATTGCCGTTTTCGTCAATCTCCAATCCTCTTATTCCCTTATATTTCACTATTGAAACATTTGCGCCGGGAATAATAACTTTATCTAAATTTTCGTAAATATCTATTCGGGAAACCTTTGCCATTTTAAAACCTCCTTGATTTCAAGTTTTCCAATGGATTATAGCACAGAAAGATTATAAATAATTTTGATTTGAAGCAAATTTTTACTTTTTTTTAAACTTTTACTTCTCTTCCCAGATTGAGCCTTTATGCCTGCCTAAAATGTGGTCTGCAACATCAATAATTGCAAAGTAGTTGAGTATTGCCCCTGTGAGTATGAAGGATGTGCCGTATTCAAATGTAAAGGACTTTACCACCCCTTCCCTTAAAGGGGTTGCAGATAGGATAAAGTAAACAGGCCCCATTCCCAATTCAAAGAGAGAGCCTAATTGAAAAAGTTGCAATTGGTCAACTGGTGTATAAATGTGGCCTCTTAAATAAAGCCCGTAAGCAATCATAAAGATTATAATGCTGCCTAAAATATAGGCTTTTTTCTTCAAACCCAACATAAAATGCCCGAGCCCGGGGAAAAGCCATGCGAATATCAGGTATTTGTAATCTGTGAAGTCAAGTTTTTCTTTGTGCACTACTTCCTCTTTTTCTTGATAATGTACTTAATCTGGGATTTTCCTATTTCAGGGTGGTCTCCCTCAATTAGTAAAGTATAAACCCCTTCTGGAAGTTCAGGGATTTTAAATTGTGCGTGAAACTTTCCGTCATTATCGGTATACCCTTCGGCAAGCAAAGCGGGATTAGTGTCAAGGCTTAAAATCTTAATCAAAACCTTTGTTTTTGGAATTCCGTTGTAAGATTCCCTGTTGTATGCGTTTACTGTGATTTCAACCTCAGAATCCTCGTAAAACTCTCTCCCCTCTTCGTCAAGGAGAAGCACCAAATCGTCCTTAAAGGTGGTGGCAAGAAGGTATTCAAGGACAACATCGTCTAAGTTTTTGTTTGAGATAATTGTTTCAACTTCTTCATTGTCCGTGTCGTATTTGCCTGTCTTAATATCCCTTATCACCTTCTGATGTTGTTCTTCCATTAACTGGTTAATAAGGTCTTCATTGTACCCGTCCTTTATTTTGTCGCCGTATTCCTGCCTTATTGAATCTATTATCTGCCCGCCGACATAAATTAAGGTTTCAATTTTGGGATTATTAACTCCCTTATCCTCGGTTTGGACATGAAAAACCTTACCTGCGTGTTTTACGTCAGTGTTAAAGCCTGTTATCATCTTTCACCTTCAAAAACTTTCTATCTAAATTATTATAAAATTATTTATTTTGTATGTAAACAATTTTTAAATTTTAGGCGAAAATGCGGGTTTTGTTATTGGTTTTTTCTTTTCTTTCATAACATTATATTTCCTTAAACATCTTATTGCTCCGGGGAGATTGAACCTGTTTGATAAATATGGAACTTATTTTTGTGGAAGTTGTAATTTTCGTTCAGGTTCAATCTGAGATAATGGCATTATTGTTATAAATGATTTGTTATTTTATGAGGAAAGTTGTTCTGATTTAGGTACTCTTTTTCTTTTTTACTTGAATATAGTTGCCTGCTATTATATAGTTATTAATGAATGAAAATACTTTGTAAGAGGTGACGAATGAAAAATAAGGGTTTTTCACTTTTAGAGATGTTGATTGCTATTACCATTATTCTTTTAATCGGTTCTATTGCGGTGCCAAAGTACTTGAACAGTGTTAACAAGGCAAGGTGGATTGCTTCAAGGGAACAGCTGAAGAAGGTTGCAGAGGCGTTTGACCAGTATAATCTTGACCACGGTTATTACCCCGAATACGCAAGTTGGGACGAGATTGCCACTCCCGGCAATATAGTGATTAAAGAAGGTCTAATTGATACCATTCCTTTAAAAGATAAATTCGGACAGAAATATGAAGGTTACTCCAAAAAAGACGGTTACCTTTTTATAGGGCATGCAGCTCCTGGAAAATGGGGAATTAAATATCCGAAATACTATATTAAAGACGGTAATTTTTTAACTGAAGAACAGTATCAGCAGTTGGTTGCGCAGGAACAGGCTAACGATGAGGCTGCAGAGGGTACTGATAACGGTGATATGGGTGGAGAAAATACCGAAGCACCTGCAGAATAATTTTTTTTTAAATACAACCGCCTGTTTTTTCGGGCGGTTTTTTTGTAGGCGATTTATTATGGGAAATGTTTCACAAAAAGAAATTGAGGAATATTTAAGCCTATCAGGTAAAGATTTTGATCTATTGCTTAAAAACGCGAATGAGGTACGGCAGGGATTTTTGGGGAAGCGAGGTTTATTTGAGGGGTGTTATAGAATTTACTAATAAATGCACAAAAAATTGTTACTATTGCGGTATCAGAAAGGGAAATAAAAGTTTTTAAAGATATTTTATGAGCAAAAAAGACGTTCTTGAATCGGTGGAATTTGCCTCTAAAAAAAGCTTCGCTCCGCGGTTTTGCAGGGAGGTGAATTAAAGGGGAAAGAGTATGTTTCTTTTGTGGAAGGTGTTATAAAGGCTATTAAAAAAACATACCCTGAAATAGTTATTACCCTTTCGTTAGGTGAGGCGGATTACGATGATTACAAAAGATGGTTTTACGCAGGTGCCGAAAGATACCTTTTAAGATAAGAATGGAAACGACCAATGAAAAACTATACGAAAAGTGCCACCCGCAAAGCCATAGTTTTTACCAGAGGCTTAAATGCCTTGAAAATATCAAAAAAATAGGCTATCAAACGAGAACGGGGGTATTGATAGGCACACCCGCCCAGACGCTTAAGGATTTAGCCGAAGATATACTTTTTTATAGGGATTTTGATATAGATATGATTGGAATGGGACCCTGGGTGATTCATTATGATAGGCTGTGGGGAAAGGAATTTAAGTATTGGTTTGAAAAAAAGAAAAAAACTATTTTTGAACTTTCTATAAAGATGATTGCCGTTGCAAGGTTTGTTTTGAAAGATGTGAATACAGTGTCAACATAGGCTTTAGACGCCTTGTTCCCTGATGGCAGGCTTTTAGGGTTAAAGGCGGGTGCAAATGTTATTATGCCTGATATTGCTTTACCTAAGTTTAAAGAAAATTATGTTTTGTATGAAAACAAACCTTCAGCAACTTGAAGTTTAAAAAATTCACTTAATTCGGTTTTGGTTTCTATTGAAAAATCGGGGGTAACTGTCGCAATCGGTGAACCTGGTACATCCCTTCATTGTTGTAGAAGAACAAAAAGATAGGGGGTAGGGCTGTAAAGTGATAGAGCGATAGAGTGATAATTTGCACCTGGGATAACGATTTCTTGCTACTTATTTCTTACTGTTTGCTTCCAGTTTGTCCCATATCTTTTATCCATTCTTTATTCCTTTAACCTTATATCCTCCTTTAACCTTCTATCCTTTATCCCAAAAATTTGTCCAATTCCCTGTAAATCATTTCCTTTCTTCTGTCAAATTCTTTGCCGTGGTCGGGGTTTCTGTTGCTCATGTAAAGGTGGTAATGGGTTACTTCGTGGAAGTATGCGTCAAAGATTACATAATCGGGGAAATAGTTGTTGTTTCCGTCCCTTAGATACAGGTAGATGCACTCTCCCGTAAACGGGTAGAATTCGTGAGGCTCAAATTCCCCAACAACATCTTTTCCGTTTTTCGTTTTGTTTTTATCTAAAATGACAAAATCAATAGGGGGGAGTTTTAGAAATTCCATAAAGCCGTCGTGAATTCTTTTTAAGAAATTTAATGTTTTTTCAAGGTTATTCTTTTGCTTTTTTCCCAAAAAACCTCCTTTTTGAGAAAATAAATATATTTGTGTTTCAAAAACACCGTACGAATTTTCAGTAGGGATTTGCACTCTTATATTATCATTTTTTAGAAAAAAAATAAAGGATATATCCTCTTTTTT
>JALWHA010000360.1 GCA_027038695.1 Acidobacteriota bacterium | reverse complement strand
GAATTCTAAATATCTCTCTGTTAGAATTTTTGTATGGATAAAAGAGAGATAATAGAAAAAACCAAAAAAGCGTTTCAACTTTATAAAGAAAACAAAATATATCAGGCTTTTAAAGAAATTTATCCTGTAGCACAAATTGTAAAAACAGAAAAAGTGCAAAAACTTTATAAAGTCTTAATCATAAAAGCAAAACAATTATTGCAAGACCTTTACAATAACAAAAACTACAATAAACTTGAAGAAATTGAGTATATGTTTTTTGACGGAGTAAATGTTCCCCCTATTAACAAAATTTTTGAAAAAAACAAGGAAAAAAGAAAACAAATTCTTGAAGAACTTAAGAAGGAACAACCTCAAGAAGAAAATTTTAATTTAAATGACGAACAAACAATTGAGACAGAACTAAAAAATAACCATAATGACAACTCAAAAGACTTTGAATTTAATGCCGAAAATTTCAAACTTTCTTCTTTTTCAGAAGATGAAATGGGAGAACAGGATGTAAACGCACTAATTCAAAAGGGAGTATCTCTTTACGAAGTAGGAGATATAGAAAATGCTTTAGTAATCTGGGAACAGGCATTACAGTTACAACCTAACAATGACTTTTTAAAAGATTATATTGCAAATGCAAGAAGAGAACTAGGACAGGATGCAGGCTTTTTAGAAAATCCCGATGATGCTAAACTTGAAGATGAAACAATTAAACCACCTCAAGAATTACCCGGAGAACAGGATGTTCATGAAAATATAGAAGACGAAAGTAACGCTGAAATTATTTTTGACGAAAACCAACTTAGCGGGGAATTGAAGAGAGCAATTGCAATAGCAAGAAGCGGAGACGTTGACCGTGCAAAAACAATGCTTAAAAACCTGCTTGCAAAAAATGAAATTGAGGAAGAACAATACCTGAAATCTATAAAATTTGTTTCAAAAATAGAAAGAGAAGTAGGCTTAAGTATTGTAACAAATAAAATAAAATTTATGTTAGAAGAAAACGAATTTGATAAAGCATTAGATTATTTTCAGCAAAATAAATCAAAATTTACCCCTGAAGAAGCAAATAAAATTGAAAGACAAATTTTACAAAAAAAACAGGAGTATTCAATCTCTCAATCATTGGAACTGGAACTTGACGAAGAACCACCCCAGAAGTTTGTACAGAAAGAAACACACTTTGAAACCGATAGAGAACTAAAGAAAGAACCCAAAATAAAGAGAAAAAATAAACCTTTATCAAAATATAACACAAAGAAAAAAAGTAATCTTAAGATCTATTTTAAAACAACATTTTTCTTCTTACTGTTGATTATAATTTTGGCAGTGGTTATCTTCTACGGCATAAAGGTAATTCAAAACAACTTACAAACCCAACAAACAACTTTTGACAGTCAGACTTTTCAACTTCATGAAAAAGAAAAAGAAAAAAAGAATCTTTATGATAGATACATTAAAGAAGCAAGGCATTATTTTGATCTGGGCGATTACCTTTTCTCTTATTATACCTACCTGCATGCCGAAAGGTTTGGAAAACTAAATGACCAACAGGTAGGTTTTCTCTCAAAAGCAAGAAGGCTGATGAAACAAGAGGGTATAAACAAGAGAAAAGAATTAAAGCTTGCAGAAAAATACTACAAAATAGGCAAGTATGAAAAAGCACTACCCCACCTTAAAAACCTTTTAACGGAAAACCCTGAAGACCTTGAAATCAAAGATAAACTCTATAACTGTTACAAAAAAATAGCAATAAATTATGCCTTGCATAACGATGTTGTAAAAGCCAAAACTTACTTTAATTATGCAATTGTTTTAAATAGAAACGACGAAGAAATCCCCAAGCATTTAAAGGTGTTAAACAGATATTTAAAAGGAAAGATAAATCAAAAATTATTAACCCAATGGTTTTACTTTTACATAAAATAAACCATGAGCATTAAATGCCGTTCCTGCGGATATATAAACCCCGACAATAAAACAGTTTGCGATAATTGTGGATGCAATCTTAAGTATTCAAAAATATTTGAAAAACTGCTTGAAAATGAAAAACATACATCTGATTTTTTATTTGAATTAGAAAGTTCAAAACAAACCAGCATAAACGACGAAAGCGAATTTTTGTGTGAAACATCGGAAGAACTCCCGATTGAACAAAACACTACAGAAAATGAAGTAGACGAATACAAACCTATTACATTCCCCACACCTGAAGAAAAAAAATCTAAAATAACTCGCCAGGTTGAAGACAATGAAAAAAATATAAGGCTTATAGGAGAAATAATCTCTATAGAATTCTCGGAATTTTTTATTTTCTTTCTCTTATTACTATTTTTGACAAAGGGAATCTTTAGAGAATACTCCATTGCTGCTATTGAAATTGGAAAAAGTACTCTTATTGCTTACGTGTTTTTTAATATACACTCGTATATTTTAACCGGCAAAAGACTTAGTTCTCACCTGATAAAAAAAACGAGGGAAAACTAATCCCCCGCTTAAGCAAAAACATTTCTTTTTTAAATTTAATCTCTTGTTACAATATTTCCTTTTTTTGCAGAACCTGAAACAATTTTACACTTTGAGTATTTTTCTTTTACTTCAATAACCTTAATGCTTCCCACCTTAGTCATTTCGGCACCTAACTCTTCACCTGTGTCCGGGTCGATAAGAGACTCGCCTTTTTTCTTAACAGCAAACACGTCTCCTAATTGCACGCCGTTTCTCTCTCCCAAATTTATAAAAACCTCATTTCCTTTTACAGCAATAACCTTGCCCTGTTTGGCGGACATTTCAGGAGAATCAATTTTCAATTCTTTAACCTTTTTACTCAATTTATCAGCCATTTGTTCAACAATAGGTTCAAAAATTTCGTTAACCATCGTCTCGTCGTAATCAGTGCCTCCACCTATGGTTGCAATTCTAAGGTTCATAAATTTTTTAGAACCCATTCCCTTATCCACATAGACAACCTCTCCGGTATCAGTCCTGATCAACCTGATATCAAGCCTGCCTTCAAGTTTCTTATTCTTAAACTTAAACCCTACCTTAAAAAAAGCGTCAAAACTTTTTCCTTTATAAGCAAACCTTGTTATCTTTCCGGTAAGGATATATTGAACACCGATTAATTTACCGATCTTTACCGCAGTAGAGGGATCAACATTGCCCGACATACTCAGGTTCTGTTCCTTCATAATAGCTTCAAGCCTTTTCCTCTCAAACACCCTTACGGAACCCCTCTCAACTAAAGCAGTGGTAAAAAGAGATACCAATGCGGATGAGATCTCTCTCTTGTGAGGCTTAAAGCCACTCCATAAACCGGCATCATCAATATCAAAATCAACAATGGCAACACGAGGCCTAGTATCCCTTGCGTAAACCATTGTCCCGAATAACAGTAAAATTATAAAGGAACTTAACAATCTCCGAACCATTTATTCACCTCCGATTTGTTCTCATTAAAGTTTACCTTTAAACCAAACAGAATGACTTGATGTATATCACATTTTTACCTGGTAAATTTTTTTAATTCCTTTCCCGGTTTAAAATAAACAATTTTTTTAGCTGGAACTTTAACTTTTTCTCCCGTCTGAGGATTCCTCCCTATCCGCGGTTTTCTTTCTCTAATCCTGAAGCTTCCGAATCCCCTTAATTCAATGCCCTTGCCGTTTCTTAAAGATTCAATCATTGAACCTAAGAAAGTGTTAACAACAACTTCGGCATTTTTTTTACTCATACCCATTTCCTGAATAAGAACGTTAATCAAATCAGCCTTTGTCATTTTTTAAACCTCCTATATTGAATTTAATAATTTTAATGCATCATCTTTAACCTTATCGTACTTTAAAGCAAGTTTAAAATTTGCTTCAGCCATAGGTTTATTCCCTAGTTTTAAATAACATTTACCTAATTCAAGGTAAATTTCTCCGTCTTCAAAGCCTAAAGCGAGACATTTAGTATAAACATCTACTGCCTTGCCCCACTTCTTTAACTTCTTGCTTACTTCCACAAAAAGCATTAAATATTCCCTGTCTATATTATTTAAATTTTCACACCTTGAAAGTACCTTAAAAGCGTCTTTATAATCCTTTTCCAAGATATACTGTTTTGCCTGTTCCTTGCAGGTCTTTAAAAGGTAAAAGTTTTCAAAATCCTCTTTAAAATCTCCGGCTATCTCGTTCAACATACCCTGAATTTCTTCTTTTTTTTCAGGAGAAGAAATATCATACAATTTCCTTGCATAGTAATAAGCCATTAACTTATTTTTTTCAACATTTAAGTAACTTTCAGATAATAAAGCATATGCTTCGGTAGGTTTTTCCTTAAGCGGCACAGCCTTCAACCACATACTTCTTGCCTCTTTTAATCGGCCGTTATTAACAAGCAACTCCCCTAATCTAATATAGCTTAAATAATCTTCTGGATATATAGTAACTATTCCTTTGTAAACTTTAATTGCATCTTTTAGACGCTTTAATTGAACAAGGTATTCTGCATATAACACTGCATAATCTAATTTCGTGCCTTTTAATTTATATAGATTTTGAGCATATTTAAACCCGTCTTGAGGGTCGTTTAATTCCATGAAACAAATACTTAAGTGGTAAAGAGCGGTTACATTCTTTTTATTTTTCTTTTTTGATAGAAACTTGAGATAATTCGGAATAGCCTGTTTATAATTGCCTGCATTAAAAAACCTTTCTGCTTTTTTAAAATACTTTTTTCCGTTCGTTAAATCACTTAGATTAAAGCCCGCATAGAGGTTTAAACCAAAAACAACAATTAAAACTACAATTATTTTTCGCATTCTTTAATCCTCTTCATCGCTTTTTTATATATCGGGTCTGAAGAAGGTAATATCTCAACAACCTGCTTGAAATAAAACAATGCAGATTTGCAATTATTGTATTGAGTTTGCTCAATGTAACCTTTATTGTATAAACTTTTCGCTGTTCTTAAAATATCTCTTTTTAGACTTTGCATCTCTCTGTTCTCAGGGGAAATATCAAGAACTTTATCAGCAAAACTTAAGGCATTGGTGTAATTGTTTTGCCTGTATGCATTTTTGGCTTTCTTTATATAGTATTCTTGTAAAAGTTTCTTGCACTCGTTTTCAATCTTTCCGTCCTCTCCCCACAAAAAATTCTTAGATATTGAAAATAATTTTTCAAATTTCTTAGCAGCTTCGTCGGTCCTACCTTGCATAATCAGTTTTTTACCGTCTAAATAAAGACCTCTTACAACAGATAGATTCTCTTTTAAACGAGTAATCCTTTCCGGGACCGGGAGATTTTTTGCAATATACAACTGCCGCGCATCTATCAATTTCGCTATAGAATCAACAATATTCCCTTCTAAATACAAGTCCTTTGCTTTTTCAACAAAGTTTCGGGACATACCCCTTATTTTTCTTCGTAAACGTACAAACTTTATCCGAGCCTGCTTTCTCCTTATAAAAATGTTATACTTCTTTTCTAAATCCCTGGCCACAGCAATCACTTTAGAGTCTTGGGGAAATTTTTCTTTTAATTTTTTTGCTGATTCATAAGCCTTTACCAATCTGTTTTCGTCCATTAATTCATCTATCTCCTCAAGTTTCTTTGAGACAAACTGATCTTTTTTATCCTTAAACAGTTCCTTACTTTTATTAAAATAAACAGATGCTTCAGGGATAGAATCCAATATCTTTTTCGCTTCATCAAAGTTATTATTATCTAAAAGGTCAACAAGTTTTAAATAAGCCTTTCTGTTTTTAATTTCAAACTTAGCCTGTTTATACTCTTTATCAAACCCTTTTAAATTAAAGTTTTCAATAAGATAAATGACATTATCCCAATCTTCATTTTTAAATGAATTAATTACATCAAGTTTTAATTCCTTCTCAGATATTTTAGGTATCTTTCTAACCTTTTTTTCTCCTGACGGAAGAAGAGCAAGAACCATTATCAACAGGAAAAAGAACACAAAAAGCCCTATATAAATCTTTTTCCTGTCAAAGCCTCCTGATGTCTTACCTTTTTTCTTTTCGAAAAAAACAGGGGAGAACAATTCACCGGGGGCTATGTAAACAAACTCTTTATCCCCTAACTTAACAATATCCCCGTTTTTTAAAATAGATTTTTTAACCTTTTTTTCATTGACAAAAACACCGTTAGTACTGTTATTATCAACTATTTCATAGTATTGATCCTTTTTGTTGATAAAACAGTGTACCCTTGAAATAGATGCATGTTCAATAGAAATATTATTAGATACATCTCTACCTATTGAGGTTTCAATCTCTTCCAATTCATATTCTTCCAGAAAATGTCTATTATCATCTAATAGTACAATTCTTCCGTTTTGAACCAGGCCTTTAACCCCGTAAAGGACTGTTTCCTTACTCGTCTCTTCAATATTCGCCTTTTTAATCTCTTCTACTGTATCGGGTTCTAAAATCTGCTGTATCTCCTCTAAATTTGAAGCATCCATAAAAACAGTACCCTCAGAGGGAATTTCGTCATCAATATTTTTATGTGAAGAATCAATCTGAAAATCTACCAAAAACTCATAGGATGCAAATTTAATCCTATCATTGTTTTTAACTGAAACTCTGCCCTGTATTCTTTCCTCGTTCAAAAAAGTTCCGTTTGTACTATTTAAATCTTCTAAAAATAAAACACCACCAATACACTCAATAATTGCATGAAAAGACGATACATTCCTGAACGGTAAAACGATGTCATTGCCCTCTTTTCTACCTATAGTTAACCTTGAGTTATCTTTACAATCTATTGAAAACGCATCTTTTACATCCCTGGAAAGAGGTTTAAAAATCACTTTCATTTTAATAAATTATACCTCCGTAAAGCATTAATATAAATTCTTGAATTTTCATCAGGTATGGTTTGCATTATTGCGAGGTAAACGTCTTTTGCACCCTGTTTATTTCCGTCAGATTCTAATAACCAGGCGTCTTTAAACAATTTTTTCAGAGTCATTTTTAGTTCCCTTTTTGTAGAATTGACTGCCGGGATAATTTTATCCCATATAGGAGGTTTTGAGCCCATACCTTCTAAACTGCTCTTTGCTTTAAAAAAATAAACAAGCGCATTGTACAGGGCTTCCTTATTAAGATTTTTCATCTTTAACTGGTCCTGTCCTAACTTAAAAAATCTCTCAGCGTTATCAACTGATTGCTTATCTAAAGTTGCTTTATTGATACGTTTTTCAAGGGTAAAAAAGTATTTATCAACAATATCAACCCTTATTGGAGCATGTTTTACCTGTTTTTTAGGAGGGGGAACAAATAATAAAACAGCAATCCCTGCAAGTATTATTACCAGAGCAATAGATAAAAAAACAATCTTTTTTTTATTTGTTTGCTTATCTTTATTTTTAAAATCTGAGAGAAAGTCATCTTTCTTGAGAACAACGGTTTTGTTTCCCAATTGCTGATTTGTATCGCGATTTGAACGAGCATGCCCCTCAAAATCTATTTCAATAGTGTATCCGCAAAAGGTAATTTTATCTCCAGGAAATATTTGAGTTTCTCCAATTACCTGTTTTCCGTTTACAAAAGTACCGTTAATACTCCCTTCATCCTTAACTGAAATAGTACCTTTTGAATTTATAATAATAAAATGTTTTGAAGATACCGAAGGGTCATTAACTATAACATCACAGTCAAGAGCCCTTCCTACTGAAATTTCCTTTTTAGAAAACTCTAAAAAGGTTTTTTTAACGTCACCATAGTAAACCGTCAATTTGACTTCCATTTTACTTCCTTCAAAACATCTTTCTTTAACTATAATTTAACACAAAAACTCAACTTGCACAATATAATTGTCACTTTTTAATAACCTTGTTCCTTCCAAAACCGCATAAGCATTTTTATCGGACTTAATCCTCCACGGAACAAGCGTTGCACAGGAACTCACATGACAATCTTTTGATAAAAAAACCACGTCAATGGGATAGGCCATAAAAAAGGTATGAACGCCGTCGCAGGGTATTATTAAAAATGCATCTTTATTCCGTTCCTTTCTTGTAAACAACATCCCGATAAAACGTTTAACGAAATTATCGCAAAGAACCAATCTTTTCAAAGAATAAGTGCCATCTGAATAAAATATTTTTACTTTTGAGCAAGATTTTAGGTTTAAACTTTCAAAAGAAACTGACAATTAAAACAACTCTCCCCTAACCCATTTAACAATAATTCCGCCAAAAAGGATTAGCACCGTGGAAATAAGGATAAAAACAAGGGGAAACATTATTTTAACCGAAGCCTCGCCGGCTGCCTTTTCAGCCTTCTGGCTTCTTGAAATTCTTAAACTTTCAGCCTGAATTCTCAAAACCTGTGCCACCGGGGTACCCATTTTTTCAGCCTGGATAATAGCGGTAACTATACTGTTCAAAGCCTCTACATCAGCTCTTTTGGCAAGGTCCCTTAAAGCCTCCTGTTTTGTTTTCCCCATCCTTACTTCCTGCAAGAATTGAAAAAACTCCTCTACAAGAGGACTTTTGGTTGAATCCTTTTCAACCATCCTTTTTACTGCTGACAAAAAATCCAAACCTGCTTCCACAGCCATTGATAGTAAATCTAATTTGTAAGGGATGTCTTTATAAATCTTGATCTTTCTTTCATCAGCCTGGTTGGCTAAGAAAAAATAAGGAAATATATTACCGAACACAAAGGCTATAATTAAAAAGACAAAATTTATACTCCCGAACATTGAAAAAGTAAAAAATGCCGCCAAAACAGTAACAATTAACCCCATCACCGTTGCATAACCTATATATTCATACGGTGTAAACCCGTAAGGATATCCTGCAGCAGCAATCCTTCTTTCCAGAGTATCAAGGTATTTTTGCGGAATATTTATCTTTCTTGCCTTTGCCGCAAAAGCCAAAATTGTTGGGTACAATGCCTTTAAAAACGGGCTCTCCTCAAATGTCCGGAGTTTTTTATTTTCAAGATGGCCGGTAGGCAATTGCCGTTTAAAATCTTCAACTTCGCTTTCGGAAGGTAAAAAGAAATAAACGGCAAGAAAAACAGCTAAAAATATAAATACCGTAGCAAGTATAAAATAAATTTCAGGATTCATATTCACCTACCTTAAATATCAATATTGATAACTTTTCTTAAGAAATAGATGCCGATTAACCAAAAAATTGCCGCAATAAACAAAATCAAAGTACCCTGCGGCGTATTAAACAAAGGCTGCATTAAATCAGGAGAAATAGTCGCTAACACAAAGGCTAACGCAAAAGGCATACCTCCTAATACAACCGCCTGCATCCTTCCCTGTGCGGTTAAAGCCTTTACCTTTGCTTCCAATCTCATAATTTCCTTTATGGACTCGGCTAACCTTTTAAATATTTCGGCAATATTCCCCCCGGTTTGTCTTGAAATCAGTATTGCAGTTACCAATAAATCAAAGTTATTGGATTTTAACCTTTCTGCCATATTTTCAAGTGCCTGGTCAAATGGAACCCCTAACCTCATCTCGTTGACTAATAAACCGAACTCCTGGGAAACCGGAGGTACTAACTGTTTGCTAACTACTTCACAGGCTTGAGGAAGTGTCAACCCTGCCGAAAGAGAATTTGACAATACATAAAGTGCATCTACTAATTGCAACTCCAATTTATCAGCCCTCTTCTTTGCTGTAAGCAAAAGAAACATTCTCGGAAGGTAATAACCTAAAGCTCCAAATAAAATTAAAAACAAAATGCTGTCAAAAAGCAAATATCCGACAATAGCCATCCCAATAGCCGAGAGAATAGTGTTTTTGTAAAACTGTTCGGGAGAATAGGGCATAAAATTCTTATTTAATTCAGTACCAACCTTTTTTATATACTCTTCCCTATACTTTTTATAACCTAAAAGAACCGCTTCATAAATTGAATACCCCAATAAAGCAAACCCTATAAAAGTAAGTATATTAGACAACCAAAATATTATAGATTCTTTCATAATTTACACCCTGAATAACTCTTCCGGAACCGGAATACCCCTTGCTTTGAAATCCGCAAGAAAAGAAGGGAGATAACCGGTTGCTGTATGTTTGCCTAACACCTTACCACCACTGTCAATCCCTACCTGTTCAAATTTAAATATCTCCTCAGTAACGATATTGTACTCGTCATCTATCCCCAACACCTCAGTTATGCTTGTGATCTTTCTTGTTCCGTCTGATAACCTCTGCTGTTGAACAATAATGTCAATAGCAGAGGCAATCTGGTCTCTAATAGCCCTGATTGGCAATTCCATTCCTGACATTAAAACCATGGTCTCAAGTCTTCTCAAGATATCATCCGGAGAATTTGCGTGTCCCGTAGTCATTGAACCGGCATGTCCGGTATTCATAGCCTGCAACATATCCAGAGCCTCTCCGCCCCTGCATTCACCAACAATTATTCTGTCAGGCCTCATTCTCAAAGCGTTTTTAACCAGGTCCCTTATGGTAATTTCTCCCTTTCCCTCAACATTTGCAGGTTTTGATTCAAGGGAAACAACGTGTTTTTGAGGAAGCCTTAACTCCGCAGCATCTTCAATGGTAACAATCCTCTCATTATGAGGAATAAAAGATGACAAAACATTTAACAAAGTTGTTTTACCGGAACCTGTACCTCCAGATATTATTATGTTCTTCCTTCCCTTAACGCAAAGTTCCAGAAAAGTTGCCATCGGTTTGTTCAAAGTTCCGAAAGAGATCATATCCTCTATTGTCAAATTCTTTTTGCCAAATTTCCTGATAGTAAGACAAGGACCTTTTAAAGCAAGAGGAGGGATAACCGCATTTACTCTGGAACCGTCTTTAAGCCTTGCGTCTACAAGAGGCTGGGATTCATCAATCCTTTTACCTATAGGTGCTACAATTCTCTCAATTATCGCCATTAATGCCGCATTAGAAGAAAACCTTTTATCAGTTTCAACAATCTTTCCTTTCTTTTCAACGTATATCAGGTCTTTATGAATAACCATAATTTCACTAACATCATCGTCTCTTAAAAAATCCTCAAGTGGCCCCAAACCGACGACTTCGTCTAACATCTCCTTTTTTAATGTAACAAGGTCAACCCAAACCGGGATTTCGCCTCTCATTTGACTTAAAATTAAATCAAGTTTCTTATTAACCAGGTTTTTTAGTTCCTCATCAGGCTTTGAAGTAAAATCAACCCATCTTAAATCCAGCAATTCCAATAACCTTTTATGAATCTTATCTCTGATCCCCGACAATGCGTCCAGCTGTTCGGGGGTAAGTTTTTTACCTGCCTTTTGTTCAACCCTATGAGGTGCTTTAACCTCAACCCTCTGTTTTTTTATCTGCGGTTTACCTTTTTGTCCCACAACCTGTTCAGACATTTTTTCATTAAAAATCAACCCGTATTCTCCAATAATTACCGGCGTATTTAAAGTTACCTCCGTTTTCTTACCTCTTTCAATCCTGTTTTTCCCTATAAAAACCCCGTTTGAACTTGTATCGGTAATAAAAATTCTCTTGTTTTCAATTTCAACCGTACAATGCTTTCTTGAAACAACGGGGGAAGGAAGTACAACCTCCGCAGGAGGCTCCCTGCCTATAATAAATTTTTGAGGTAAATTTTCATATTCTTTTCTTGTACCGTCTTTAAAAACAACGGTTAGTTTCATTTCTTATCCCTCTGCCACCATTTTTTCTTTTCTTTATGAAACTCCTTGAGAGGTTTATCAATCATCTGTTTCATATTCTGGTCTTCCGCTGTTACCCTTTTTGCGGTGATAAAGATTACCCCGTCTGTAACTCCCCTTTGATAATTTTTAGACCTGAATAATGCACCCAGTACGGGAACACTTCCAAGCCCCGGGACCTTCTGAATATCCTGACGCTTTATCCTTTTAATAAACCCGCCTAAAGCAATAGTCTGTCCCTCTTTTATCCTGACTACAGTATTAATTTTTCTCGTAGTCAAAGCAGGAATACCGTCTACCATATTTCCGCTTAACTCGGATATTTCCGAGTCAATCTTTATTCTCATATTGTTCAGTGAATCAATTTCCGGTGTTACTTTAAATTTAGTACCGTATTTTTTCCAGACAACGGAAGAAGTATCCTGAGTAATATTTCTTGTCCCGAATTCACCACCTACAAAGTACTCGGCAGGCTGACCAGATACGGTTATGACAGTGTGGGTATCGTATATCTTGGCATCCCCGTTTCCCACCATAATATTTATCGCCTGCCCAAAATTTGAGACAATACCTATAGTGCTTTTAAGAACATTTCCGTTACTAAAATCCTTTGCATATTGAACTGATAAAGGTTTAATCGCCTGATTCCAATTTATACCGTAATTACCCATTTTGTTTGTATTTACTTCACAAAAATTAAATTCAACCATAATATTGTCTTCCTTAGGAAGATATGCCCTGTTAAACTCGGCAAATTTAACAACCTGTCCGCTGTAAAGTTTCATTACTTTATCAATTCTTTTATTATCTTTCTCAGTCAATATTTCCCCGTCAATTATTACTTTATCCCCGACAACTTTTATTTCTATACCTTCAACTCCGGCCAAAAGTTCTTCAACCTCTTTTTTAATCTTATTAGGGTCATGTGCAATAACGTTAACGGTTAACTCTTCGGTACTTCCGTCCTGTTTAAGCAAAGTAACGGTTGTCGTTCCGGCACCTACGGCTTTTAAAATTATCTTTGACTGATCTTTGGGAATGACAATCCTTACAATACCGGGGTTTCCTGAGGATACCGATTTTACCCCGTCGGCAGAAATAACCTTTTGCTTACCCAAAACAAGAGTAAACTCCTGTGCCATCAAAGAAAAACACATAAAAAATATTGCAACAATGAAAAAAATCTTCCTTTTCATAATTCCCTCCAAATTTATTTCAAAATTTCAATTCTCTTTTTGTTCATCTGGTTTCTTTTCTTTTGTAATTCTTTCAAAACATCCCCACTAAAAATACTTGCAAAATTAACCTTTTTAATATTCTCGGTAGTTTTTGTATCCTCGGGATTTCTCAAAACAAAAACAAGCTTTGTTTTTCTTCTTGCAAATTCAATCAACTCCGCTTCTTCTGAGGTAACTGACAATGTTATAGTCCTGTAACTCCTTCCTGTTCTTACAGTATTCTTTTTTAATCTGGTGCCTACCTGACTGCCTATAGCCAACACAGGGACACTTTGTAAAATTGTAACAGTCTGGCTTATCCCTCCGTTGCCCCCGACTTTGTTAAAAGTTCCTAAAATATCCACATAATCACCCGGCCTTATTAACCCGGCAACACCGGTCTCTTCGTCAACCCTGACGGTAATAGCCCTCTCTCCCGGCAAGATAGCTCCCGATAAAAACTTTGTGGAAAGCCCCGCAACTCCCCCTTCTCTAAAATGAGAAGCCAGGATAGGCTCTCCTTTTTTTATATCAGTCTTCGGAGGAACACCGAGTATTCTCGTAACATCCTTTACCGATACAGCATCTTTAGGCACAAATTCCTTAAAATACTTTTTTACAGAAAGCATAGACCTTTCAATAGGAGTGCCTGCCGCTATATTTTTTTTGGCAATCAAAACCCTGACAAGTTTACTCTCGTCGGTGTACTTCTTTTTTTCGCCCATAATGTAAAGTTGAACCAGAATCACCCCTATAACGGCAACAATAACGGCAAATATCATAGCCTTTTTTCTATCCATAAACCCTCCTAAAGTTTTTATTCGTTTCTCTCAACCATTACAACCTGAGTATAATTTTCATTGTCTACACTGAAAGTTATATAAACCGCTTCATCCCCTTTTTTTGCGTAGATAAATCTTTTTTCATTTGTATCTTCAATCGCTTTAACCACACTTTCCGGAACACTCCAACCGTTAGATCTTAAATCAGCCGCATAGTAAATAATTGTAGAATCAATATTGTCGTCTACCCTGTACACTACCATCTTGCTTGAAGCAAAATCATCTTTTTGAATAATTGAAAGAATTCTCTGTGAATACGGGTGCCTATCAATACCTTCTAAATCAAAACCGGGTAAGTCTTCGTTTCCTGAGGGAAAGATCTTAGATGCATCAAAAAGCCTCTCTCCGCAATATTTAATAATAGTAGTTTTTTCAGCATCAGGGTTTTCTTTAAAAGCCATTATCACTTTGGGAACAATCTTGTTATTCTTTTTCCTGTTTAAATAAAATTCTGTGTTGTCTCCCATATCAAGAATGCCTAAAAAACCTGCGGAAGGTGTTTTATATTCAAGAATCGGAGGAGCTATTTTCCCGTAAATTATCTCAAAACCTCTGATTATTCTAAAAGCCAGAGAGCCCTCTTCAACCCCTGCTTTTTTAAGTTGTTCATCTGAAAAAATTCTCTGGTAAGGCGGGGTGTAAAGTTTTTTATAGTAATCTATAACATCGTCTATACTTGCATCAACAACTTCCACTGAATAGGTAAATGGAATACCGTTTACAATGGTTTTACCGGTCGGAGAGTAATTCCCACCCTCCCTGTAATCAGGAATTGATCTGGAAGCAAATTTAAACACATCAAACACATCTGCACTTGAATTCTGGACAAGTAAATGAAACCTGCTTCCTATTGCCAATATTGCAACGGAAATAACTAAAATTAGAAACACCCTGAAAAGTTTTTTTACCATCATGATACTAACCAAATACCCCCATTAAATCTCCGCCTAAAGCTTTTATAATTTCCCAGAGAAAATTAAGGAAACTGCCGACATCCTTGTGACTCCAGGTGTTTTTATCAATATAATAAGTTGTTGCGATTGCCATTTTCTTCTTATTTCCCAGTATTTTCTGAGTTAATTCTCCCTTTATTTCAACCTCGTATGAAACCTTATACCCCTTTGTGCTGCTTACCTTGTCTAACACACCTAACAACATTGACAAAGCCTGATTAGGTGATTCATTGTTTTTGCTCATAATGGTATCTAAAGCATCGGAAGTACCTACCTCTTCAAAGTTCACCTTACTTGAATCAACCCTGCTGAAAAAAACCTTGTTTAAAACCTGCTTAACATTATCATCACTTTTTTTAAATTCACCTTTCGCAACCGTTACATACCTAACCGCCGCAATAGTCTGTTGTTTTATAAAGAAAGCCTTAACAAAAAATATAACCCCGAATATCATTATCAGGTAAACAGGGATTACCATTACAAATTCGGTCATTGATTGGCCTTTTTGATCAGTGAATAATGACATCGCCATTAAAAATCTCCTTCAATGCGTTAAAAACCTGCATAAATTTACCTGTGCTCCCGGAGTTACCTCCCCCCAGGGAAATAGCCTGAGAAACTCCTGTACTGTCAAGTTTTTCCGAAAGTTCTTTAAATTTTGTAAACCTGACCAGCCTGACCTGCCAGCATTGATTAAAAAGGTGAGGCTCAACACCATCAGGAACATAAATTTCAGCCTGTGAAAAGTAAATCATTCCGGCAGGATTGGGATTTTTGAGTCCTGCTTTTATATTTATAATATTTTCTTCAGGAAGGACATAGGCAATTCCAACATAATCCTTATGAGTCTGCCAGTATTCCTTGCCGTTATCGTTATCTCGTTTTAACAGAAAAGGTTTAGGTTTGTCGCTATCCCCTCCTCTGCTACCCCAGGCCTGGTCCTGAGAAATCTCCCTGGTGTCGTCGTACTCACAACCGTTAATCTTATACTCTTTAATAAATTTCACCTTAATTTTACCGTCAGGCCTTAAAGTCTTACCTTCCGTAGACAATCCGTATTGGCCCGGGTCTACCCAGGTTGTACGCACAACCTTTTTGGTACATATGTTATGCATTACATAATGAAAAAAGTTTTTAGCATCAGTTCCCTCTAAAGTTCCGGCTGCACTATCCCCTTCAAGCCAAACATCACTTCCCGGTACAACAGGTTCCATATAACCGCATACATCCTGGGAATTACCGTTTTCATCAAGAACCTGTCCAACTACTTTGCATGGCGACGGGTCACCGCAATTACATTTGGCTTTATGAAGCATATCTTTAATAGAATTAACCTCGTCAACCCTTGTAGTCAAGCCGCTAATTATCCCGTAATTTAATTTCTTAACTTTATCAATATGTGCTTTACATTGATTACAATCATCAGTTACATTTCTAAAAGTATAACTTCCGGGTTCGTCTGTGCACATAGCCATATAATTTGCCCTAACCACACCGTCAAAAACAGCACCTATAAAAGGAGGTATTAACCTTAACAGAGGATAAGGAAAATATGCTTTAAAATATTCCAGAGGAGCCGGTCCAAAATCACCTGCTGTCAAAATATCTATAACGTCACCTAAGATATGGCTTACTTGAGATGTTCCCAAATAACTTGTGGTAGGCATATGCTCTATATTTTTCTGACCGTTCATCCCTATATTGCCTATCTTCGCTATTTTTGTGTCAACAGCCCTTGAGATAGCGTTAAAATGGTCAGCAACAGGTTTGCATAAGGATTCAAATTTCCTATCATTTTCATCAATAAAAGGCAATTTCAAATCTCCCATAGGAATTAATGGATATAAAACTCCTATGGTAGCACCGTTTGCAATTCCCGTTTTTACAGCTTCAGCCTGAGCGACAAAGGGGATAACATTAACTTCCACTTTTTCAGCAGTGTTTAAAGCATCTTCTACCTGCCACAACACACCGTTCCCGTTATTTTCTAAAGTCTGAGCCAATGATTCATAAGTAGATTCTACCGTAGACATAGCAGACTGCTCTAAACTTGTTAGTGTTTCAAGGAAACCCCCTACCGGCGCAGTTAATGGAAACGCAGACAAAGCAGTGGCAACAGCCATCTGAGCCGTCAATAAAGTATTCGCTAATTCATCTGTAGTTTGAACCGATTTCAGTAAAATAATAATTGCTAATACTTGAGTTTGACAAACATTGAGCATTGCAGTCAGGTTATATCCCCTACACATCCAGGTAGCACCGGAAATAGCCACCGCATCAGCGTTATTGGTAAGCCTCATTTTCCTTGAGGTAACATCTCCCACATTTAACACCATAAAAACAAATAGTGCTAAAAACAAGAAGGTTATAGCTGAAAACACTATTGATTGCCCGCTTTCATTTTTATGTAAACCTCTAATCCTTCTTATCATAAAAACTCCTAATGTTTAATCTTCATCTCAACATGCATAGCACATTCCGCCGAAACAGGGTAAACGTATCCAGGGGCTTCTATCTTTAAAACTGAAAAATAACTGTTATCAAGATACCCTAAAATATTTTGAGTAGAATTGCTCAATCCTAAATTTTTATATAAATCTTTATCCATTTTCTTGCCCATAAACTTATTTGCAATTGGAATAACAAGATAGTATGGAAACCTAACTCTCACAACGACGAGGTCACTTCTTGTATATGTTTTGCTTCCGTATTGAACATTCATATCGGTATCAAGTATTTCAATATTAGTGAACAAACTTGCGTATTGAAACCTATAAATTACCGCTTGAGTATACTTATCCAGATCATGGATACCAAAAACATCGCCTATAAAGCCTATAAACTTCCCCAACAAATTGATAAGGTCTTCAACATGTAATTTATTTAAAATTTCTCCGGAATTTATGGTAGTCCCTCCAAGCAAGGTAATTTTAAAACCTTCCAGAAAAGACTTTGAACCCTGGCATATAGGCATAAGGGATAAAGCTGCTGCTCTTTTTATCTTTTTAAACTTTTCAAGTTTATTATCCTCTTCGTCACCACTACTTTCAGAGTCAGGATTCTGAGGTAAATTTATCTGACCCGATACCTCTTCATCTATGGTTTGAGGAATAACTACAATTGCCGCCCTTGCAGCGTTAAATGCCGCGTAATTCACCACAAGTTTAGCTGTATACAATAGGCTTAACTGCATAATACACAAAGTAATAAATAACTGTAACGGAAAGATTAAAATAAACTCCGTTAAAGCCTGGCCGTCTTCGTCATCGCCTAAGTCTTTTAATTTTCTTTTGGATTTTTTAGCAGCATTTATGGTTGAAAAAATTATCATTAAAAAGATCAAAAAAGAAAAAATTGCGAGAAATACAGGAGCAGCTAACTTCAACTTATCAAACTTTGAGCTTTTTTCCTCAAGAAAATCATTGGAAACATCCTGCCCGGACTCTATTGACTGAATGGTAGTTTCAAAACTTTTTTTAATGAAGAATTTTTGATAAGCGTATGTTGCGGCTACGGCAATAACAGCAATTAAAACCAAAATAATAGTATATTCGCCTATCGAAGAACCCTTTTCGCCGTTGCGCATACATTCTCCTAAATCTTCAAATAATCAAAAATGGAAATATTAAACATAAACTCCAGAACAGCCCACAAAGTGCCTAAACAAATTGCAAACCCGAACGGTATCTTCTCACTCTCTTCGGGGTTTAAAGACAATGGCTTGATTCCTGGAAAAACAAATGAAAAAATATATGAAAACAACACCCGGAATATATTTCTCATACCCCGAATAAACCTGCCCCTCCAGATCATAATTCCAATAGACATTAACCCGCCCACCAAAGCTGAATAAAATGCAGCGTACATAACAAAGGGATACCCTTTTATAGCACCGATAGCAGTCATCAACTTAACGTCTCCCCCTCCCAATCCGCCAATCATAAAAACGATCAGGAAAAGCACAAACGCTACAAGCATACCAATCACGGAAGACTGAAAACTACCCATTCCTAAAAAAAGATTTATTATTAAACCTAACATTATAGCCGGATAGGTAATCCTGTTAAAAATCTTTCCGTACATCACATCAGTAATAGCACAAACCGCTATCACTATGTATAAAAGGATATCCCTTGCTAATTCCATAACTAACCTAAATTTACAATAAAGACCTGATTAACTGCCGAGTCCAGCGTCTGAACCTGCCTCTTTAAGCTTATCAGTGGAACCTTGAAACAACTTTTGAATTCTCTTTCCAAAGAGTTTAACAACCACCAGAACAAGGATAGCAACAAGAACAATAATAATGATGTACTCAGTCATACCCTGCCCGGTTTCATCCTCGTGAAACTTTTTCATCATTTCTTTTACATCAACAGAATTGATGTCGCCGAATAAACCTAAAAACCTTCTAAACATAAACACCTCCTAAAAGTTTATGGAATTAAGGAAAAGGCAATTGAACGAAAAAACTAATTATATTGAAATTAAAATTAACTGCTTCAATAAATACCTTTAAAATCCAGAAGATAGGAACCATAATTAAAACAAGTAAAATTGCGTATTCAGTGTATGCCTGTGCTTCTTCGTCACTAAACACTTCCTTATCATCTTTTAAATTGACCTGCCTCTTTTTAGGCTTTTTCATTGCCCCCTCGCTTTTCCGTTGATGTATAAATTGTTACTAATAAGGTAATACTTAAAAAGTTAAAAGTCAAGTGCTACAAATCACAAAACTAAAAGTACGGGAAAATTGTCCCGTCCTTATATATAGGTTAATACATTCCTTAGTAAATTAAGGATTAGAGATTTTGAATTAGCGATTTTGGATTATGTTGTCCCGTCCTGAAAAAAGTGGACACACTTTAATAGTTACCATACACATTTTCATGTACCATGTCAGGTAATCCGTATTCGTATTTTA
>JALWHA010000359.1 GCA_027038695.1 Acidobacteriota bacterium | reverse complement strand
AATCTATACCTTCTTTCTCAAGTAAATCCATCAATTCAAAAGCTGAAAACCTGAACTGCCTTTCGAACCTGACCAAATTACCCTTAATAATGGATAGAGAACTGGCTTTAGCTCCCAAATCCAGGACAGCGATATTGTTTAAATTTTCTCCCAAAAGTTCTAAAAGCAACGCCCTTAAGGCAAAAGGAGGAATTGTAATCAAATTAACCCTCATATCGGCATGCTCTATTAGCGAAATATATTGTTTGAATATACTCTTCCTTGCGAGGTTAGCCTTAACAATAAGTTTAGGTACTGTCTCCTGTTCTGTTTTTTCAATCACTATGAAATCCATATTAAAATCTTCAGGGTCATAATCTATTATTTTTTTTAATTCCCACTTTATAACCTCAGCTAATTCGTCAGCAGGCACAACCGGTACACGGAGCTCCCTGACAGTTATATGAGACATATTTATACATATATTTATAACTTTACCTTTAGCCCCTAACTTAGCCCTTAAAGAAATTAAAACCGGAAGAATCAGAGCAGGCTCTTCGTACGGATAAGGGCTATTAGAGTTTAGCGGAAAGATACCGCATTTTTTTATTTTGCCTGCACCCCCAGAGTACAGTCTTACGCCTTTTATAGCTGAGTATCCAAGCTCAATTGAAATACATCCTCTTTTTTTCATAAATTTCTTAATCATATTTAAAAAATAACATAATTTAACAAAATTGCAATATAAATGTTTAATTTTACACACAGTTAGAAAAAATTACAGAATTATTCTCAAAGAAAAGGGAAGAACTGATAAAAAGCCATAACGGATAGAAAACACAGATATTAACAACACAAAAGCATAAAAATTTTTAAAAAATTTAAAACCAGATATTACAACCTTATTTAAAAACAAAAAACACTGAAAGATAAATTTACAATGCTATTATCAAATCATTCTTTTTATAGTGTAAATTGAAAGCCTATCGGCTACATCCTCCGCATCGTCTGAAATTGTTTCAACATGTGTTGCAAAATACCTAAGATGGATCTTCCTTGAGAGTTTCATATCTGTTCTAAAAACATCTTTTTTCAGTTGATTTCCTATCCTATCCGTTTCTTTTTCATAAAAATAAACCTTATGGATATGGTCTCTTACGCTTTTTATATCCTTAAAAAAAGCCCTTGCCGCTAACACTATCTCCTCTCCGGCATTACAGCTTGTTTCTGCCAACTTAATAAACTTTTCAGCAAATTCAAGTGGAATATCTGGAACCTCAACGTCAAATTGATTGAGTGTTTCTTTTGAAGAATCAATAACATTATCCAGGTGTTCCAACAATGCCAGCACATCCCCTCTGTTTTCAGGTATAAGGGAGAAAGTCTATAGATCATTCTCTATCTGTCTTCTCAATTTATCAGCCTCTGCCTCAAGCTTACCTATCTCTTTAAGGTAATGTTCAAAATCAGATTTATCCTCATCAAAATAACTCTTTATCCCGCTAACAAAGACAATTAATCCCTGGCTGACTGCATCTAAGAACTGGTCTATCTGGTTCTCAAGCTTTTTAGAATTAAATAAAGCCTTCATACTGCCCCCTTAACCTAATTTATAGTATTTTACCATGACATATCAAAGCATAATAAAAAAAGCCCCGATAATTCGGGGCTTGTATAACAACCTTGTTCAGATTATTTGCCTACTTCAAACCTTGCAAATCGGCTTATTTTCATATTTTCGCCTATTTCGGCAATCTTCTGGGCAAGAAACTTACCTACAGTAACGGTTTCATCGTAGAAAAAAGGCTGTTCTAAAAGGCAATATTCTTCATAAAATTTGGAAAGCTTGCCCTGAACAATCCTTTCAGCGATCTCTTTAGGCTTGCCCTGAGCCATAGCTTGCTCAAGGTATATCTCTTTCTCTTTTTCCAGAACTTCTGGGGTGACGTCTTCTTTAGACACAAACCTCGGTGATGCCGTTGCAATGTGGATAGCAATCTGTTTAACCATCTCCTGAA
>JALWHA010000358.1 GCA_027038695.1 Acidobacteriota bacterium | reverse complement strand
TTAATCTGTTCAGCAAACTGAATAACTTATACGACATAACGGTAAACAGGAAATTCTCAGACATTTGTGGATACACCGAAGAAGACCTTGACAGGTACTTTAGCGAGTATTTAAAAGGAGCGAACAGGGAAGAAATCAGAAAATGGTACAACGGCTATTCGTGGCTTGGGGAGAAGGTCTATAATCCTTTTGACATACTTCTATTCATAGCAAATGAGTTGAGTTTTGAGCCTTATTGGTTTGAAACAGGCAATCCTACGTTTTTAATGAAACTTATGAAAAAGCAAAATTACTTTATCCCCGAACTTGAAAGCATAGAGACAACAAAAGAACTATTAAGCAGCTTTGACGTTTACACAATGAAAATAGAGGCTCTTTTATGGCAAACGGGATATTTAACAATAAAAGAAACGGAAAAATTCTTTGAAGAAACCGTGTACAAATTAGGCTATCCAAATATGGAAGTAAAATCAAGTTTTAACAAATACCTGCTTGCATACTTTTACGATGTAAAAATAAACAGAGGAAGCCTGTTTAAAAACCTTCTCAACGGAAATGTTGACGGCTTAATGGAAAACTTTAAATCCCTTTTTGCCTCAATCTCATACACAAACTTTACAAAGAATGAGATTGACTCATACGAAGGCTATTACGCAAGCGTGATATACGCCTTCCTTGCCTCATTACCTATAACTCTCATTGGTGAGGACACCACAAACAGGGGAAGGATAGACTTAACTATTTTACTTCCCGATAAGGCGTACATAATTGAGTTTAAGGTAAAAGACGAAAGGGAAGAAAAAGACCCGCTTCAACAGATAAAAGAGAAGAAATACTACGAGAAATACTTAAACAGGGTTAAAGAAATTTACCTTATCGGAATGACTTTTGATAAGAATGAGAGGAATATTACTGAATATAAATACGAAAAAGCAAGTAATGAGAAGTAAGGGATAAGACGCGACACCCCTATTTATTCCTCTGGAATTAATAACTAACGAATACTTGAACTATTATCCTGATTATGTAAGAATTTAAAGACATATAGGGTTTGTGCTTCAAAGAATGATGTAAAGGATTACCCCTTTTTTTCTAAAGAGTAATTTATGAAGAAAAATGTGAAAATAATTTATGCGGGAAATTATTCAAAGGGAAAAGGTTATCCAAGGGCAAACACCCTGATTGAGGGGTTAAGTTTGTATTCAGGCTTCAAAGAGATAAGGTACCCCTTATGGGAAAGCGGAGAGAACAAAGAAGAAGAGGTTAAAAAGCCTTATAAAAAGATTATTCCTTTCTTAAAATCGGTTGTTTTTTTCTTTAAAAATATTGAAGAATACAAGAATGCAGACTCCTTAATAGTCGGTTATCCCGGTTATATTGAGATCTTTATATTCAAACTTATTCAAATTCTAACAGGCAATACATTTAAAATATTTTACGACTACTTTTTCTCAGTTTACGAATCTCTCGTTTTTGAAAGAAGGGTGATTAAAGAGAACTCTGTTTTTGCAAAACTGCTTTACCTTATTGATAAAGCAGGGCTTTTAATTGCGGACAAGGTTTTAATTGACACTGTAGAGCACAGGGATTTTTTGTGTGAAATTTTCCATTTAAAAAAAGAAAGGTTTGCGGTTATCCCGGTGGGGGAAAGCGAAAAAACTTTTTCATTTCTGCCTTACCCTGAAGATAAAAACCCTTTTACGGTTTTGTTTTTCGGAACATTTTTAAACCTTCACGGCATAGACAAAATAAAAGGGGCAATAAAATTGCTTGAAAACAATCAAAACATAAAATTTACACTTGTAGGCAAGGGGAAAAACGATACTCTTTTTAAAGAAGAGAAGTTGAAAAACACAGAGTTTATAAATGAATTTATACCGCCTGATGAGTTAAAGAAGTTTATTGCAAAATCCCATGTTGTTTTAGGGATTTTCGGGGAAAACAAAAGGGCACAGATTGTAATTCCGTGCAAGATTTACGATGCATTAGCCTCGGGAAGGCCTGTAATTACAGGGAAAACACCTTCCGCAGAAAATGTATTTAAAGATAAAGAGTTTGTTTTTATGTGTGAAAACTCGGCGGAATCAATAGCAAAATCCATAGAAAAATTATGCAATTACAACATTGAACCGCTTAAAAATTTAGGGAAAGGTGCCTATAATTTTTACAAAGATAATTTTTCGCCTGAAGCCATAGGCAAAAGGCTTATAAAGGAGATTATAAGTGAAGTACAATGACAAAATAGATACAAATTTTTTAAAAAGGCTATTTTCTTTTTTATTCGCAAGAAGTTACAATTTTTTTCATCCGCTTAAAAAGAAAGATTTTGAATCTGACGATATATTTGAAAGAGAATTGTTTGAAAAAAGTTTGAAAAGAACAGACATTAACGACCACCTGTTAACGATTTATAGAGAAAGCGTGGAAATTACCCCGAAACTTATTGTTGAATTGGGAGTAAGGGGGGGAGAGTCAACCTTTGTTTTTGAAAGGGTTGCAAAAAAGGTTAACTCCACTCTCATTAGCGTGGATATGGACGACTGCTCAAAAATAACAGACTATGAAAAATGGTTTTTTGTGCAATCAGACGACATAGAGTTTGCTAAAAGGTTTGAAGTTTGGTGTAAAGAAAGGGGTCTTGAACCGAAAATTGACATTCTTTTTATTGACACTTCACACATTTACTCGCATACAAAAGAGGAAATTGAGTACTGGTTCCCTTACCTATCACAAAGGGCAAAGGTTTTCTTTCACGATACAAATATAAATTTCCTTTTCAGGAGAAAAGACGGCTCATACGAAAATGGCTGGGACAATAAAAGGGGAGTTATTAGAGCGATAGAAGAATTTTGCGGAAAAGGATTTAACGAAAAGGCTGAATTTGAAGACTTTTGCAAAGGGTTTAAAATAAAACACTTTCCATATTGCAGCGGGTTAACAATTTTGGCCAAAAAGAGTGTATAATTTAATTATGTGGAGAAAGATTAACCTGCCGACATACCTGACAATTATAAGGATATTTATGGTTCCAATTCTTGTGGTTGTTCTCCTTACAAGGATTGAGGGAAAAGAGATAATTGGCATAATTGTATTCTGGCTTGCCTCAATTACCGATTTTTTTGACGGCTACCTTGCAAGAAAGAGAAAGCAAATTACCCCTCTTGGCCAATTGTTAGACCCGCTTGCCGATAAACTTTTAATAGCAGGGGCTTTTATCTCACTTGTTGAGTTAAAACTTGCACCAGCGTGGATGGTGGTAATTATTATAGGCAGGGAATTTGCCGTAAACGGGTTAAGGCAGATAGCGACAACTTACAAAATTGTAATACCTGCATCATTCTGGGGGAAACTCAAAACCGTTATGCAGATGGCGGCAATTTCTTTTTTGATTTTAGGGGAAAAGTATTTAATTTTGAAAAAAACAGGAATAATCTCCCTGTGGATTGTGCTTTTTGTTTCAATTGCTTCGGGTATAGATTATTTTTATAAATTCTGGCAGAAAGCAGGAGATACCTTGTTTGAGGAGAAGGGAGAAGAATAAATGAACCTTGAAGGATTTATCACACACTATAACCCTGTTGTTCAGGCTTTATTCGCAACCCTTTTCACATGGTTCGTTACCGCTTTAGGCGCCGCAATGGTCTTCTTTTTCAAAGAGATAAAGAAAAATGTGCTTGACATTATGCTTGGCTTTGCAGCGGGGGTTATGATAGCCGCAAGTTTCTGGTCTCTCCTTGCTCCCGCAATTGAAATGAGCAAACAATTGGGGAAAAATCCATGGTTAATTGCCGCATCAGGGTTTCTCTCGGGGGGTATCTTCCTTTTTATGGTTGATAAAATTATGCCTCACCTTCACCTCGGGCTTGACATTTCAAAGGCTGAAGGGATTCATACCTCGTTAAAGAGAAGTATTCTTTTAGTTCTTGCAATAACTTTGCACAATATCCCTGAAGGGCTTGCGGTAGGGGTTGCTTTCGGTGCCGCGGCAATTCACCATACAAACGCTACCATAGGCGGCGCAATAGCGCTTGCAATAGGTATAGGGCTGCAAAACTTTCCCGAAGGTGCGGCTGTATCAATCCCTTTGAGAAGAGAGGGTCTATCAAGAACAAAATCATTTATATACGGGCAGGCTTCAGGATTGGTTGAGCCTATTGCAGGGGTACTTGGTGCATACCTTGTAACAGTTTTTATTCAAATACTTCCCTTTGCTCTTGCATTTGCGGCAGGTGCAATGATCTATGTTGTAATTGAAGAGTTAATCCCCGAATCGCAGTTAAACTCCGAAACAGACTGGTCAACAATGGGGGCAATGATAGGCTTTGCGGTGATGATGGTGCTTGACGTGGCTCTCGGTTGACAGAAAAATTTTAAAAAAGCAATTGCCTGACATTATCTAAGTTGCTCAGGAAATAAACATTCAAAACAATTACGAAACAAAAAAATAAAAATCACCCTTGAGAAAGACTTTTAGAGAAAACAAAAACTCACTTCTTTGCAATAGCATAAATCCTGATAGGTGCGGGATAGCCTTCAACTGTTAAGGTGTTTTCCTCATTTACAAAATCCCTGTAAGACTGGTAAACCATCCAATCTGTGCTCCTCTGTTCTTCGGAACTCATTTTGTGATAGCAGATAAGTTTAATATCTTTAAATCCCGCTCTTTTTAGAAAATTGACAAGGCAGGAAGGAGTCGGGACAAAGTAAGTGCCGGGCACTTTTGCATACCTTTTTTCAGGGAAAAGTGCAACAGGCAAATCCCCTTCTATTCCCTGAGACTCAACAACAATATAACCGTCCTTTTTCAAGGAAGATTTTACCTTTTTCAAAATATCAATAGGGTTCGGGTGGTGGTAAATTATTCCCATCAAAAATACAACATCAAAAATACCTTCAAACAGGTGAATATGCTCCACCCCTAAAAGTTGAAAGTTAAGGTTGTTTAGACCCGCTATTGAGTTTAACAGGCTAAACTGTGAGTAGTATTGAACAGTGGGGTCTATCCCTAAAACAAAATCAGGTTTATGATAGGCTGTTTTAAACATATAGTAACCGTTGTTGCACCCTATATCGCAGATTATCTTGCCTTCAAGGGAAGGAAGGTGGGGCTTGAACCTGTTCCACTTGCGGAAACTTCTCCACTCTGCATCAATCTCAATGCCGAAAACGGAAAAAGGGCCTTTTCTCCACGGCATTAAAGACTTTAAGGAATTGTAAAGCCTTTCTTTTTCGCCGTCATCAATCTCTTCTGCTTTTCCTATAACAATGGTATCCCCGCTAAAATCATAAAATTTTGCTTTGAAATCCCTCGTTTCAAACAACGGCTTTAAAAACTTTTCGCTGCTTTCCCTTAAAAGAAAGGAATACCTTTTATCAATTAACTCTTCAATTTTGTCTATATCTTTGCAATCAAGTAAGGAGAGTTTATCTAATAGAAGGTTTTTCCCCTCTGTATACAAGTTTTCCGTAAATTTCATTAAATCTGACACAACCGAACTCCCTTGAATCCGCGCTCACCACCCTGTTGTCCCCTAACACGTATAAACTGCCTTGAGGCACTTTCATTAACGGAATAGTCTCGTGGCTTCTTAAACCGTGAAGGTAAGGTTCAATGAGTAATTTACCGTTAACGTAAACCTTTCCGTTTATAATAGCTACTTTGTCTCCGCCTACGGCTATCACCCGCTTTATTAACAATTTGCTTCTGTCAAAAGGGGAATGAAATACAATTATATCCCCTCTTTTTATCTCCGAAGGGGAAATATTCTTTCTTATTAAAACAGTTTCATCATTTGTAAGGGTGGGAAGCATACTCGAGCCTGAAACAACCACAGGCCTGAAAAAGAATGAGAAAACAACATAAACCGTAAGAATGAAAGCATAAACAAGGGACAGAAAAACCTTATGCTTAGATAAAAAATCCTTTGTTTTTCTCAAAAATTCAATCATTGAATTTTGCAATATACCCTTCCTCGCTTCCTGTTAAAGAAACCTCGCTTATTAAAATATGCTCATTATTCAGAGATTTATCAACAAAATCTTTAATAAAAAGTATAAATTCCCTGAAATCAAAATCCTCTTTCCCTATAATTTCGTTTGCTTCTTTTCCCTTTAACTCTTTTTCAAGTTTATTTAAAATTTTTTCAACCTCAAGAAAAT
>JALWHA010000357.1 GCA_027038695.1 Acidobacteriota bacterium | reverse complement strand
ATTCAAGAATGTTTACAAATGCAGATAGAACAAAAGTTTTCAAGGATTCATCATCCCCCTTCCAGTCCTCTAATTTTGAATAGATGATTGAGATAATTTTCTGAACTTTTGAAGATGATTTATCATCTGATAAAAACCATTCTTTAAATTCTTTGAAGCGTTCCCACTGATAAAGGTCATAAGGCCTGTTTGATTTTAGTTTTAATACTCTTTTGCCATTTTTGTAAAAAATATCATTTCTTCTTGTATTTGTATCAAGAAACTCAAAATCAAATGTGTTTGGATAAATGGTGAAGGTATCTGTATCTGAAGAATTGGCAGTTGTATCAAGCCACACTTTTTCTTTTTCGGGGTAAAGGTAAAAGTGGTATTTCCCACTGCTTGATGTTTTTTCATAAAGTGAGTAAAAATCCTCACATTGAGCGTTTGTTTCTGGAACCTGTTGGTGCCTGAATGCAGTTTTTTGTCTTGCCTTTAACTCTTCTCCCTTTATCATACAACCTAAATCCTGCCATTTTGTTTTATCCCTTCTAATCCTTCTTAACGCTTTAATTCCAACATAAAGAGGCTTTTTATAATTTTGCACCACAATGCCAATGTGAAGAGGCAATTTACCGTAAACCCACCTGAACTTTTTGTAATACTCTTCCTGAATATTTTCAATTAAAACAGGAACATTTTCAGCAGGGACTATAAATTGCCAACTTACTGGAGTTGGAGAAAGAATGGTGAAATAAGGTTTGTAAGTTATTTCTATTGCTTTTTCACGCTTTAATGTTGTGATTATTTCAGAACTATGCTCCCCAGATTTTCTTAATTTGAACTCTTTTTTGTCTCCGATTTTTTCAATGGAACTGATTAAATAAACATTGTTGTTATCTGCCCAGAAAAGCAAATCCCCATCTTGATACTCACCGTCATCAATCTGAATGTTATTCCAATACAGTCTTTTACATCTCTCCTGTTTTATCCCTGCAATTTCAACAATCCTGCTTTCCAGTTCCTTAAAAAACCCTTCTGTGCTTTCCCATATTCTTCTAAGCCTTGCAGGAGACGGATTTTTACGAAGAAGGAATTGGAGTATCAAACCTGCGAGAAACTCAATATCCTGATTGGTTAAATTTTGCCATATAATAGTTTCCGTATTCCAATTTATCTTATCGTTTATGCTTGACTTTCTTATTAAGGTTTCCCATTCATTCCCCCGAATAGAGCCAAAAAAGATTTGTTTAATAAAATCATCAAAAGTTTCATTATTTGCTTTACATCCTCCGTATGCATCGGATGCTAATTTAAGGAAAGGATTTACAATATTTGTTGTTAAACCTATTTTTTTTATTAAGTTGTTGATTTCTACAAGATAATCATCAATTGAGTAATTGGAAAAACTTTGCAAATTGTATGTGTTAGAAAGATGATTCTTATACCATTTTTCTTTGTTTATATCTTGGATAATTTTTTCAATTTTCTCAACATTTTTAAAAAATGTTTCAAGTTTTCCTTTTTGTTTTCCTAACTTTCTTTTATCTTCTTTTGATAAATTGGGATTTTTGAATTTTTCTAATATTTTTTTAATCTCTTTTTTTTTGGTGTTCTTGTCTATTTTAAATAAATCAGTAAAATTAGCATTTACCAGAAATAGTAAAATAAAAAATTTAATGTGTTGAAGATACTCTCTGAAATTAAATTGATTAACAACCAGACTATTCAACATATCGCCGTTTAGCCATTTTTCTAACTCAAATTTTAAAGTGATAAGAGCAATTCTCCCGTTTTTATCCTGTATTTCATCAAGCCAGATGGTTTCTTTATCAGGATTTTTCAGCCAGTTTTCAATTCTTCCGTTTAGTCTTTCACTGCAAATATCACATATTAAATTTTCTTTATTACCTTTATGTGCAAGCCTTATCTTACAAATCTGACAGATACCGTTGGGATTGGAGTCGTGTTTTAGTTCATTCTGAAAATCAGACGGATATTCCGCTTTCAAAAAGTTTTCTTTTGAC
>JALWHA010000356.1 GCA_027038695.1 Acidobacteriota bacterium | reverse complement strand
TAGAGGCATTGAAGAAACAGATGGAAGAGAGAATGCAACAGGCTTTAAAAGAAGCGGAAACTATGGCTGATAAAAAAGCAAAAGAATTTTTAAAGAAGAAAATGGAAGAAGAAAAGCAAAAACAGTTAGCAGAATTAAAAAGAATTGAAGAGGAAAAGAAAAGGATTGAGGAAGAGAGAAAGAGAAAGGAAATGTTGCTGAAACAAAAACAGTTAGCCGAAAAGAAAAAGAAGCTTGATCAACAGGCAAAGTTAAGAGAATTGGCTGAATTGCAAAAGAAAAAACAAGAAGAAAAGAGAAGAAAACAACTTGAAGAGCAGAAGAAAAAGGAAGAGATTAGAAAAAAACTTTACGGAAGTATAGTTGCAATAGAAGAACTTGATAGTGCACCGAAACCTGTTTATAGGGAAAAAATAGTCTTAAGCCCGAGCTGGAGATTGCAAAGGGGTTCAAAAGTTTTAATTATGGTTTTAGTTGGGGTTAACGGAAATGTGGAAGAAGTTAAATTAATTAGAAGAATTAAGCCTATTACCCCCCATTCAAGGCTTGCTGAAAAAAGAATTGTAAGTGCGGTAAAAAAATGGAAATTTACACCTCCTATGAAAAACGGGGTTCCTGTGAAAACATGGGTTCCTATTACAATTCCGGTAAGATAAATTGTGTAATTAGTGTTATCTTGGCACTTGATAAAATACGAATACTATGATAATTTAAAGTGACAATTTTGTAGTGGGGTAGTTATGGAAAATTTTATGAAAACCTTGCCCGGACCGATGCAGATCAATGAGTCTTTGATTATTATTGCTGTGATCTTTATTGTTCTCTATTTTCTTCTTAAAAAGTTTTATGTAAAACCTTATCAATTTATTATTGAAGAAAGGGAAAACAAGATTAAAGGTGCGGCAAACAGGTTAAAAGAGGTAGAGGATTATTACAGGGAGAAGATGACCCAATATGACGAGGAAATTAGAAAAGCAAGAATTAATGCCAATGCCTTAAGAGAAAAATTAATCGAAGAAGCAAAAAAAGAGAGAGACCATATTGTTAACACGGCAAGATTGCAGGCGAAAGAAATTGTGGCTAAATCAAGTAATGAGATCGAAAAATCATTGAAACAGGAATTAAAAGAAGCAGACAAATATGTGGAACAAATAGCAAAGATTATTGTTAAGAAAATTATCGGAAGGAAGTTGGCATGAAAATGAGAGTATTAAAAGTTTTGCCTTTTTTGTTTTTCGGTACTTTTCTTTTTGCTTCGGAGGGCGGTTCTTCTTTCTGGTCTCCTACCGTTCTTCTTATAGGACATATCTTTAATTTTGTTGTTTTTGTATATGTTCTATATGTTTTATTGAAGAAACCTATAGCTGAAGTTATGAGAAATCAGAGGCTAACCTTAATTAAGCAAATTGAAGAAGCGGACAGTAATGAAAAGAAAGCTGAAGAGAAATTAAAAGCAATAGAAGAAAGAATGGCTAACTTAAAGGACGAAATAGAAGCAATTTTAAAGAAAACCGATATAACGGCGAATCGAGAAAAAGAGAAAATAATATCCAAAGCAAAAGAAGAAGCGGAAAAGATTAAAAAAATGGCTGATATGGAGATACAGAATAAATTAAAGGCTGCAAAGAAAGAACTAAAACAATATATGCTTGACCTTGCAGCTAAAAATGCAGAAGAAGTAATTACATCATCAATTACGGAAAAGGATATTGACGGGACCATTGAAAATTATTTTAGAGAATTGGAGGGGTAATTGATTGATAAATCAATAGTTAACAAGTATGCTAAGGCATTGTCTATATTGATGTCTTCTGAAAAGAAGCCGGAAAGTAAATTTAAAGATTTTTTTACTCTGGTCAATGTGATTTGCGGAGAAAAAAGGTCTGTTAACTTTTTCCAAAACCCGGCAATTCCGGTAACGGTGAAAGTGGAGAAACTTTCTGAAGTTTTAAATAATTTAAAATTAGATAGAAAATATGTGGATTTTCTTTTAAAAGTCATAAAAAACAACAG
>JALWHA010000355.1 GCA_027038695.1 Acidobacteriota bacterium | reverse complement strand
ATATCAATCTCACCTTTTTTTATTTTTGGAATCATTAAACAAACTGCGGCGAGTATTGCATCGGATCTCCTTACTCTATAGCCGCTGAAATAGCTTCTCTCACTGCTATGTTCTCTTTTTTAGCTCCTGCTTTTATTTCCTAATTTTATCTTCATCAACTGCTCTATTATTGAAAGTAAAAGGCTGTCTTCAAGAACAAATTGGGTCATTGCCTCTTTAAATATCGATAGATTTACTCCTGTTTGTCTTTTCTCACCGGGAAGCCCATCCAGCTCTTTAAAGATTTCAAAATCTTAAAAAGCCTTTAAATGAAATTGCAAGCGTTAGTGTGCAATGTTACTTAAAAAATTTGACAAATATACTTTAGTATATAAATTATTTATAGGAATAGAAATATTTTCAAGTAAGCTTGAAAATAAAAATAGGGTTGGTTAAAGTCAAATGTTTTAAAAGTTCATAGTAGGTGAGGGTATCTTTGTAAAAAAGACAAAAGCAGATATGCAGCGCTCAAGAGCGATATTTCATTTCTTAAGTTTAATTCTGGATTGCGGTGATTTAAAGTAAAGATCGTATTGAGGCGTGCTGTGTAAAGTTAGAGTCAGCACAAATAAAATTATTTCTGGAGGAAGTAGATGAAAATCAAAATTGCAAACTGGAAAAGATTTGTTGTGGTTATTATTTTTTTAATCGCCAGTCTCTTTTTTATCAATGCTTATGTTGAAGCAAAAAACTTAGTTTTCAAAGACCCTCAGTATTCCTTTCAGTTGCTAAGGACTATGGGGTACAGTAGCACAGGGGGCGCTGATATAGGAGAATGTCTAAGCACGGCTTATCGCATAAAGGACGGGAATAATGAAAGCTGGTATAAGCAGTGGTATAAAACAGCAAAACGCCTTGAAAAAACGGCTGAAAGATTTTTGTCTAAAGGGCACAGGCAGAGTGCAAGGGAGGCGTATTTCCGCGCTTCAAACTATTATAGGACGGCTGAATTTTTCCTTCACACAAACCCTAATGACCCTCGGATAGTAAGAACTTGGCGGAAAAGTCGCGAATGCTTCCAGAAAGCGGCTAAACTCTCTAAAAGGCCAATAAAATTTGTCAGAATTCCTTTTGGAAAAACAACACTACCTGCTTATTTGTGTCTTGTGGATAACTCCGGCAAGAAAAGACCCTTATTAATCATTCACAGCGGATTCGACGGCACGGCGGAGGAACTCTATTTTGAGATTGGCCGCCTTGCAGTTGAGCGCGGTTTTAACTGCCTTTTGTTTGAAGGTCCTGGACAAGGCGAAATGATACGTGTACAGAAAATTCCTTTTAGACCTGACTGGGAAAATGTGGTAACGCCTGTTGTGAATTATGCTTTGAGGCTTCCAGAAGTTGACCCAAAGAGAATTGCCCTCATTGGTTTTAGCTTCGGAGGATACTTGGCTCCGAGAGCCGTTGCCTTTGAACATCGAATTAAGGTTTGCGTTGCAGATGGCGGGGTGTATGATTTTTACGCCAACGCTCTTAAACACTGTCCGCCAAATATGAAAGAAATTCTCAAAAATAAAAAAGCATCAGAAGGGTTTAATAAGGAAATTATGAAGATTATGAGTAAGGATGCGGATGTAGGCTGGTTTTTTGGAAACGGTATGTTTACCTTCGGTGCTAAGTCTCCTACTGCTTTCCTTTTAAAGCTCAAGCCCTACAATATGAGAGCCTATGCAGCCAAAATTAAATGCCCTGTTTTGGTCGTTGATTCCGAAGGTGACAAGGATATGCCCGGTCAGGCTAAACAGTTGTACAATGCTTTAAAATGCCCCAAAACATATATGCTTTTTACGGAAAACGAGGGTGCTGCTGACCATTGTCAGATGGGAGCAATGATGATATCAAACGAGAGAATTCTCAACTGGCTTGAAGATAAACTGATTAAAAAAGAACCAAAGGAAAAATAACAACTGACGATAAATCTTATATTTGTTTGGAAAAGGAGATACTGGGGTATTAAAAAGCATAAACTTTATT
>JALWHA010000354.1 GCA_027038695.1 Acidobacteriota bacterium | reverse complement strand
TTAGCCCTTGCGGAAACCTTGCTTCCATTATTTCAGGTTTGCCTGTTCAGGATTTAAGCGACACAGAGGTTGAAATGCTTGAAAAAATGAGGCAGGAAGAAAAACTTGCAAGGGATGTTTACCTTACTCTTTACGAAAAATGGGGGTTAAGGGTTTTTTCAAATATTGCACAGAGTGAACAAACTCACATGGACGCAATAAAGGTTTTATTGGATAAATACGGATTGGAAGACCCTGCAGCAGATAATGTAATCGGAGTTTTTAAAGACCAGGCTTTCACAGATCTATACAACAGTCTTGTTGAAAAGGGCAGTGTTTCTCTTACCGAGGCATTGAAAGTAGGAGCAACAATTGAAGACCTTGATATTAAAGATTTGGAAGATGAAATCGCGTTAAGCGATAATCAGGATATCAGGATGGTCTTTCAAAACCTGATGAAGGGTTCAAGAAACCATATGAGAAGCTTTTACAGACTGGTTGTAACAAACGGTGAAACATATACCCCTCAATATATTTCTCAGGAAGAGTTTGACGCAATAGTTAACTCACCGAAAGAGAGAGGGGTTATATTAGACGCAGACGGCAATGTTTATTCTACTTGCGGAAGGTAACCGTGGCCTCACAATTTTTCTTAATAGGGGGATAACCCCCTATTTTTTTGTTATAATTCAATAAATTAATGGAGGTTGAATATGAGTTTTAAAACAAGAAACTTTGTGTCCCTGTTTATAGCATGGACAGGGCTTATTTCAATAATTTCAGGGATAATTCTTTACCTTGCCCCTGCAGGAAGAGTTGCCTTCTGGGTTGATTGGCATTTCTGGGGATTAACAAAAAAGCAATGGGAAGCGGTTCACACTGTATCAAGTTTTTTCTTAATGATTTTTATTGTCTGGCATTTAATACTTAACTGGAAGGTTTTTGTTAATTATATGAAAGATAAGGCAAAAAAAATCAGTTTTACCGTTCCCGAACTTTCGTCCTCAATATTGATTGCAATAGTTTTAACAGTGATGTCAATATATTCAATCCCTCCCGTTTCTTATATTATGGATTTTGGGGAATACCTTACTCAATCATGGGAAACTAAAACAGCCTCTCCCATTATCCCTCACGCAGAAAGGCTTACTTTGAAGGAATTTTGTGCAAAGATTAACCTTCCTGTAGAAAGGGCTATTAAAAGGTTAAGTGCATACAATGTTAAAAATGTTTCTGCAGATAAAACACTTGAAGAGATTGCAAAAGAAAACAACCTTGCTCCCAAACATATTTCCGATATCTTAAACTTTCCAAAACAGTTCAATAAAACAGCGCCTGTTTCTGCGGAAGAGAATTCTGCTGCCATAAGTAATGAAAAATCTGAGCAATCGGCGGGGAGAATGAGATACAGGCAAAATGGAAATCACCCTTCAAACTTCAGAGGCTTGATGTACATAGGTAAAATGACTTTAAAAGAGTTTTGTGAAAAAACGGGGATTGATATAACAAAAGCAAAATCGTTGCTGAAAAGCAGGGGTTTCGGCGAGGTTGATGAGAATACTGTTTTAAGGGATATAGCAAGGAAAAACGGTTTAATTCCCATAGAATTGGGGGAAATGATTTATTCTTTAAAAGAGAAAAAACCAGAGTAAAGGTTAGATTGAATAGAGGTTAAATTTGCAAGGGAAAATTACTGAAAAATGGTTTTGGGGGACAATGATTATCCTTGTAAACATTGCTATGTTTTCGGTATTGTCCTATCTTGTCATTCACGAAAGAAACGCCTATCTCTATTTGAGGAAAGAATCTGGCAAAACGCTAATGACTGCCGTAAGCCATAACTTTGAATACTCGCTTAAAAGTGAGGAAAAATTAAAAGAGCAATTAAAAAACAACCTTCTAAACATTGCCTCATATCTCATTGCAGAAGGTGAAGAAAACGGAAAACTTAATATCCCTAAACTGATTAAACTCTCGGAAAGGTTCAAAATATTCAAAATTGCTGTTTTAGATAAAGATTGCAAGGCAATTTATG
>JALWHA010000353.1 GCA_027038695.1 Acidobacteriota bacterium | reverse complement strand
TTATTTTAATATTATATTTAAAAAATTATTCGTATCTAAATAGTCCTTCCCACATAACTCATCTATTTTCTCTTTTTTTATCTTTTTGTCAAGGAGAATTTTATTGTATCCAAAATTTCCAGTTAACATATAAAGTGCATTAAAAAAAGACTTGTTGACATTTGGAAGTGTCTTTAATATATTGGAAAAAACAACACTATTTTTTATCCTTTCCAAATCATTTTGTTCAAGTTTTACCGGATTGAACATCAAATTTTTAACCATTTTATCCATTTCATTAGAAACATATTCCGCTTTCATAGGGTTAGTCCCGCAATAAGCAACTAAAAAAGAATGTCCCCCTTTATAGGCAACATAACACCCTATTGAATAAGCCAGGCCTTCTTTTTCCCTTATTTGGAAAGCGATTTTATCCGAGGCGTTAGATGTTAGCACAAGCAATTTAACAAAATCTTCATTAGAGATCCGCCCCTTTAGTGGATAAATCAGATAAACAAATGCCTGTTTTGAATTTATTTTTATAATTTTTTTATGATTTTTTAAAACAGCTACCGGCAAATTGTTATTGACTTTAGTTTCATCCGGGGAATAAAAACACTTTTTTAAAGTATCCCGTACCTTATTCTCGTCAAAATTCCCATAAATTGAGACAAAAATATTTGAGTTATCAAGGTAGTGCTTGAGAAAAGCCCTCAAACTTCCTTCGCCGAGTTTTGGCACAAACATATAATCAGGCAGGGAAACAAAGCTGTCAGGAAAGTACATCTTCCAGATAGCCTGCTTTGCAGCTTCTTTAGCCCTATTTCTCATCATATTTGAACCCATTGTTGACTTTGTCGTAATAAGAAAATCCCTATTGTTAAAATTTTTAACCTCTTCAATTAACTTTGCCGCCAGCAAAAGAGCCTTGTCCGTATTTTCAGGCAAAACCTTTATTCTGATAAAACCGAAGTAATCGTTTGTATAGTAATCGTCAAAGGGGATAAAGGGGTAATCGTAAAACTGAACCTCTGCCCCAATAAGCTTAAATTTATCCTCAAACTCCCTGTATTTTACCTGAAAGAGGTGTGCGGTAAAATCTGAAACAGCGGGAATACCGTATTTTTTTTCAAGGTATTTTTTATTTTCAAAACAGATTGTAATACCGCTTGCAATTGATTTAGGGTCTTTAACGATAACAAAATTTTCCGCATGCGCCATAGATACAAGCATAAAAATAACCGCTATAAAACTAATTCTTTTTTTCATTTTTCTTTCCCTCTATGTAAAGTGCTTTTTTATCAAAGTTTTTAACCTTTTCGGCAAAAGATTTAAGCCCCGCCAAGTTTACCTTATTATAAAAAATCAAATCGGTACAGCCTGCCGCAATAAAAGGTGCCTGAAGCATACCGTAAAAGTGAGGCCTTTCAAGAGCAAACAAAGTATCAGCCTTTGTTGATATTTTGTACTCTTTCAATTTTTCTTCTTTTAAAAAATCAGGCTTTTTGATTAGGCCCTCAACAATCTGTTTCACTTTTTGAGCCTCTTTCAAACTTTTTACTTTAACCCTCACCTTAATCAATCCGTAATCGTCAGTGTAATCTGTTGAAACAGACGCCTGAGGGTCTATATTCATTAAAGATTTTGTCAAACTTGCGTCAAACAAATCAGCATAACACTCCTGAAAAGGGAAATTCCTTGAGTTTGCCTTAACCCCTTTTATTACAAAATAAAAAACATTATAGGGAAGACGTGGTTCATCTACCTGTTCAAAGTCCTTATCCCATTTTATTTCCCATTTTTTCTTTTCTATCTTTACAGGCTTCACACTTCCGAAATATTTGTTTAAGTACCCTAAAACCTCTTTTTTATTAAAATCTCCCGCAATCAAAATAACTACATTTTCAGGTGAGTAGTATTTTTTATAGTATTTCCAGATAGTATCCCTCTTTAGAGACTTAACGCTTGCCTCATTTCCAATAACCTTCATCTCATAAGGCGTTCCCTTGAAAACAGCCTTCCTGAAAGCCATCTCTTCGTAAAACATAGGAGACATTCTGTCTTTTCTAATCTCCTCAATCACTATTCCCTTCTCTTTGTTAATTTTGTTTGGGGGAATGATTGAATGAAAAAGCATATCAGACTGAATTTCAACCCCCTTTTCAAAGCTTTCCCTCGTTGTTAGAACATAGTATGCGGTGTAATGATCAGAGGTTGATGCGTTGTTGTAACACCCGATTAAATCAAAATCATCGTACAATTGCCTTTGGCTCCTTTTTTCGGTACCGTTAAACATTAGGTGTTCAAGCAGGTGAGAAATCCCGTTAATCTCTTTACTTTCATACTTTAGCCCTGTTTTGACAACAACAGTGGAAGATATAACCGGGTTTTCCCCCACCTTAACAAAAATAACCTTTATACCGTTATTCAAAGTGGCATATTCACATTTGGGGGAAGATGCAAAAAGCATTGAGGAAAAAACAATAAGCAAAAAAATATATTTCAAACCAACCTCCGTTTTTTTAAATTTATTTTAGTATTTTAGCACAAAATTTAAAATTAATCTTTATAATAAATTAATCAAAATTCCGTATCAATTACAATATGTTTGCCCTGTCGTTGAATTAAATCGGGAAGAGAGAATTGAATCCGTGCCCCCTTACTTTCAATATAAATGTACTGAACCGTGGTTTCCACAAGAAGAGGTTTGTGCAATCTTTTAATCTCTCTTATAGTTCCGACAAACGTATCGTCAAAGTACACCTTTGCATTTGGATCTTTTACGTTAAACCTGACCGTAACCGAAGTTATTTTACTCCTTGTTTTTTCAGCGATTTTATTATTCTCCCGTGAATTGTTATTGAGACTACGATTATTATTGTTTTTAGCATAAACTGGAGCCGGCTCTAAATGCTTGTTCAGGTTTATTTGCTCTCCAGGCTCTATAGGCACCCTCACGGTATATGTCTTGTAGCCATCTCTTTTTGCTGTAATGGTGTGAGTCCCCGGCTTTACAACAAGGAATTTAGGGGAGCCGTCAAAATCATCAGCCTTTCCCACATACAAACCGTCTAAAAAGATATCAGCGTCTTTAGGCCTTATATTCACATCATAGGCCGACAGCCCCTTTTCTTTGTATGAATGAACATCGTTATAAATCGCCGAACCTACAAGAACACCTAAAAGAGAAGCCGCAAGAATAGCGGCCCCGCTATCGTCAGTATCAACCGAACCTCCAACACTGACATAACCGTTGCCTGTCGGATACGCCGTACCTCCGCTTAAATAAACCCTGTTGCAGGAAACAAATAAAAAAGATATTATTACTATTAAAGATATTAGTTTCTTCATTTCGCCCTCCGTATATTTTTATTTCACTATTTTCAAATTCAATTTTTATGCCAGATTTTTATTCTTTTTTAAGGAAAAACCTGTATTTTTCAGTAAAAAACCTTGCTTTATCCCAATACTCCTGTGTATTATACCTATTTTCAACATATGTCCTTAACGGAAGGATCTGCATAGCAGGCTCCCATTTATAAGGCTTATCCTCCCCTTCTTTAAAAACTCTCCCCTCTTCCATAGCACACGCAAACTGTGCAAGAGTCATATTCTCACTATTCATAAGACGCTCTAACGCTTTTAGCCTTCCAAAGTCTTCAGGGTCGTCAAAGTAAAAGGCGACTGAATAAATATAGGCGTTATGAAAATGTTGTGGATTGTTCAACAAAGCATGAAATTTTAACCTTATCGCCATAAGCATAATCAATTGCAAAGCCTCTCTGCCAAGGCCTAAACCGGGGAAATTTTGGCCTGGAAGTTTAGGTTTTTTTTCAGTAAAATCAGATTTTATATTCTGCAAACAAAGCCATTCTATCTTTAAAACAGGGAATATTTCTTTAAAGGACGTCTTCCTTACCACTAATTCCCCGATAAATTTATCTTTTCTAAAAGGCGGTTCAAAGACAACAAGGTAATCGGAACCGTCTTCCCTTTTACCTATTTTTACATCTATCTCGTTAAAACCCTTTTCTCTTAAAAGGTTTACAATTCCATACCTTTTAAGAACAAGCCTGATACCGTTTTTGGTGTAGAAATCAAGAAACCTCTCATCGCTACGTTCACCGAAAAGATCTCCAAAAGAAAGTTCATAAGCACAACCGGAAGTTAATTCGGCATATGTCAGATGTTTATAAACCCATCTAAATTTCAAAGGAATATTAAACATTTAAACTCCCCAAAAAAGTGAATAGCAAAAGCAAAGATAGCAATATCAGTTACCCTATCGTTCCCCCATATCGTCCTGAAAAAGTGGACACTTTTTAATAGTTAGTATACACATTTTCATATACCCTGTCAGGTGTTTTTATTCCTGGTGATAGTTCAGGTTACTCTTTCTGCCATCAAATTTTTATAACAGAACCTGTCCCCATCATGCTTATTTTACACCCGTCAGTTTCAATTTTTTCATGTATTGAGGCTGCAGTATTAACTTCTACTATCTAAAGAGGGTAAACAACTTGCCTTTCCCTGCTGTTATCCCGCTATTATCTCTAAAAAACATTATTTACCTGTTTGCCTAAATACCAGGTCATTCGAAATTTACAATAATATTTTAAAAAAGCCCCGATTTCTCGGGGCTTATTTTTATTTTGTTTTCACTTTCTCTTTAACCTTTTTAATTGCTTTTTGCTTTTCAACCTTCCGGTTCTTCATTTTTTTTGCTTTTTTCATCATTCTCATCTTCATCATCTGCATTCTTCTCATCTGCATTTCTTTTAATCCGGGTATAGTTACGTCAACCGGATACACTTTGCCGAAGGTTGTTAAAGGCTTGTCAAATTTAGACGCATCCCCTATAACCGCAATCGTTAAATGTTTTAAGTCAACATACCTGTTTGCGATTCTTTTTACGTCTTTCCCTGTAACCTTTTTAATCGCTTTGAAAAACTTTTCGCTAAAGTCTATGGGATAACCGTAGAAGGTGTAATACGCCGCTTTTGCGATCTGTTTTTCCTTGCTGTCAAACTGGAAGACATAGGAGTTCAAGAATTCGTCTTTTATCTGTTTTAACTCTTCTTCGGTAACACCGTTTTTCTGAATGTCTTTTATTATTGAAATTGCGGTTTCAATTACCTTGCCAGTTGCGTTTAGCCTTGTGTTGATTGCTCCTAAGAAGTAACCGTAATGGTCAAAGGGGGCGTTTATATACGCGTATGGAGAATAGGATAATCCCATATCCCTTCTTATTGTTTTCATAAACCTTGAGGAAAACCCGCCGCCTAAAATCCTTGAAAATATAACAGCCGCAGGGTAATCCGGGTTATTTTTTTTCATTTTAACAAGGTTTCCGAAAACTATGTTTGACTGGGTTACCCCTTCCCTTTGAACAAAGTAAATACCGCTTTTTTCAGGCTTAATATCCATCGGAAGTTTTGCCTTTTTTCCTTTCCGCAATGCTTTCATCTTTGTTTTTAAGAGTTTTTTAATCTCTTTTGCGTTAAAATCTCCGTATATGTACATAACGGCGTTTTTGCCGCACAGGTATTTTTTGCCGTAAGCGGTCAAATCGTTTCTGTTTATTGAGGCAACGGTCGCAAGTTCAGGTTGTTTTGAGAAGGGAGAATTTAATCCGTAAATCCGTCTTTTAAACACTCTTCTTGCAATTGCTTTAGGGTCATCGTTTCTTCTTACAATCATTGATTTAATCTGCGCCTTTGCGATCTCAATCTTCTGAGGCTCAAACTTCGGGGAAGTTAGGGTTGCAACAAACAGGTTAAATACCTTTGGGAAGTTTTCCTTTAAACAGTCAAATGAAACGGAAAGCGAGGTGTCATCTGAAGAGGCTTCAATGCTTGAAGCAGTCCCCTCAAGGTATTCGTCCATTTCATCTCCGCTCATTAAGGAGTTTCCGCCCGTCCTTAATACATTTGAAAATATGTCACTTAATCCCTCTTTGCCTTTGGGGTCGCATATACTTCCCGCGTGGAATAGTATTTCACCGCTAACAACAGGCAGTTCGTGGTCTTCAAGAATAAGCACAGTTAATCCGTTTCTAAGTTTGATTATTTCAGGTTTAACCTTTTTCGGGCTTTTCAAAGGGGGATATTTAATCTCTTTGTAATTTTTTACTATTGAAAAGGAATAAAAAGAAAACAGGATTGAAAAAATAAGTATGCTAAACTTTTTCATAATTCACCTCGTATTTGAAATCGGGGATAATTTCG
>JALWHA010000352.1 GCA_027038695.1 Acidobacteriota bacterium | reverse complement strand
TTGTTTCTTTCTGGATTTTTGAAAAATCAAGTGCATACCTGAAATCATGCCCAGGCCTGTCTTTCACAAACTCAATTAAAGAGTGCGGTTTCCCCATTAAGTCAAGTATTGCCTTTACAACCTCTATATTTCTCCTCTCCTGCCCGCTTCCTATATTGTAAACTTCCCCGGCTTTGCCCTTTTTTGCCACTTCCAGAATTCCTTTTGCGCAGTCTGTAACAAAAAGCCACTCTCTAATGTTTTCCCCCTTTCCGTAGACAGGTATCTTTTCATTGTAATAGGCTTTTAAAATTACCACAGGGACTAATTTTTCAGGGTACTGCCAATAACCGTAATTATTTGACGCCCTGACTGTTATAACCGGCATTCCGTATGTCCTGAAATAAGCCCTTCCCAGCATATCCTGAGATGCTTTTGACACGGAATACGGGGAATTGGGGTTTAGGGGAGTGGTTTCGGTGAACACTCCGTCTTCCCCTAACTCTCCGTAAACCTCGTCAGTTGACATATTTACGAAAACTTCAACTTCAAACTCTTTTGCCGCATCAAGCATATTTTGAGTTCCTATTATATTTGTTTTTAAAAACAGAGACGGGTCTAAAATACTTCTGTCAACATGGCTCTCCGCTGCAAGATGTAAGACTGTGTGCGGCTTTTCTTTTTCAAATATCTCAAACACTTCTTTTCTGTTTGTTGTATCTGTTTGATAAAAAACAATATTGTCTCTTACTTCTTTAATCCTTTGCATGTCTCCCGCATAGGTAAGTTTGTCAATCACTACGGTTTTAAATCCCTGTTGAACCGATAGTTTTGCGACCTCAGCCCCGATAAAGCCCACTCCTCCTGTAATAAGGATACTTTTATTCATTAGTTTTTTTGACTCCTTTTGCATTTAAATTATTCAAAACTTATCCATGGCCTTTTATTAATCTTAATTAATTTTATTGTGGTTTTTGTAAAAGTCAATAAATATCGTGAGTTTCAGGGGACAAAGCATGTTTTGAGGCAGGTTTTTGCGGTTTTAAAATTTGGTTTTTTTCACAAATTGAAGGTTCTTTTTTTGTGAAACCCTTTGGTTATAACGGTTTTGCTTTACATAATTAAGTAAATTTGTTATTAATAAACATCGTGTGAGGGGGGTTAATGTTTAGCGGTTTAAGAAAAAATATAGCGGTGTTTTTACTTTTAATTCATGATACGCTTCTCAGTGTTTTGATTTTAAAGTTAGCCACCATTATCAAAACATTTTTAGGCAAATACGGCCTGTTTTTTGTCAAGCCGGATATAGATAATTACTTTTTACGAATTTGGTGGGTTGCTTTATTTTTGATTTTTATCTTTCTTGTTAAAGGTCTTTACACAAAACGCCTGTCATTCTGGGATGAAACAAGGGAGATCTTTGTAAGCACCTTTTACACTGTGGTGTTGAGCTTTGCTCTTATTTACCTCACTAAAAATTTATTGTTCCCCCGTTCAATCTTGTTTTTTTACTTTGCTATTGTTGTGGGAATTTTACCGTTATCAAGGAATTACTTTAAAGTATTTCTTGCTAAGATCGGATTATTTAAAAGCAGTATTGTGATTTTAGGGGCAAATCAAACAGGCCGCTTGATTGCTAAGGCTTTATTGGACGATAAGGAATTAGGGTTTAATATTATAGGTTTTTTAGACAATGATAAAACAGGAAAGTTTAAAGTTAACGGAACCAGGTATAACATATTAGGTAAAATTGAGGATTTTTCCAAAGTGCTTCCCGCAAAGAATGCCGATGCGGCTGTTATAGCCTTGCCGTTTTTAAAAGAGGAAGAATTGGAAAATTTGGCTTCTAATGTTCAAAAATTGGTTAGAAAACTCTACCTTGTTCCTAAAATGAAAAGGGTTTCCACATCTAACGCCGAGTTATACCACCTGTTTGACGAGCAGATGTTTCTTTTGAAGATTAACAATAATTTAAGGTATTTGAGGAATAAATTCTTTAAAAACCTGTTTGATTTGATTTTAGCGATTCTATCAACTCCCTTTTTGCTTCCGATAATTTTGATAATAGGTACGCTTATAAAGTTGACTTCAGAGGGGCCTATATTTTTTAGTCATAAAAGGGAGGGGAAAAACGGTAAAAAAATAATGATTTACAAATTCAGGACCATGTATAAAGACGCCAAAGAAAGGCTTGAAAAGATTTTAAGGGAAGATGAGAATGCAAGAAAAGAATGGGAGACTTACTTTAAATTGAAAAACGACCCCAGAGTCACCAAAATAGGCAAATTTTTAAGAAAGACCTCTCTTGACGAGTTGCCTCAAATTTTTAACGTGTTAAAGGGTGAGATGAGTTTTGTTGGCCCGAGGCCGGTTATTGAAGACGAGATAAAAAAATACTATAAAGAATATGCCGATTTTTACTATATGGTAAAACCGGGAATTACCGGATTATGGCAGATTAGCGGGAGAAACGACGTAGATTACGACAACAGGGTAAGGCTTGATACCTGGTATGTTTTAAATTGGTCTTTATGGCTTGACGTCGTTATCCTTTTCAAAACCGTTTCAGTTGTTTTAAAGAGAAAGGGTGCTTACTAAAGTATTTTTACTGGAATGATTTTTAATAAAAACTTTACGGGGATCTATGTGTAAAAATGAAAACATTTCTCATCTGAAACAGTTAGAGTCTGAAAGTATTTATATTTTGCGGGAGGTTGTCGCTAATTTTAACAATCCGGTAATGATGTACAGTATAGGCAAGGATAGTTCGGTAATGTTGCATCTTGCAATGAAGGCTTTTTATCCCGCAAAGCCGCCGTTTCCTTTGTTGCACATAGACACAACGTGGAAATTCAGAGAAATGATAGAATTCAGGGACAAAATGGCCGAGCAGTTAGGGATAAATCTGATCGTATACACAAATCCCGAAGGAATTGAAATGAATATCAACCCCTTTGTTCACGGAAGCAAGATTTACACGAATATAATGAAAATACAGGCTTTAAAAAAGGCTTTAAACGAAGGCGGCTACGATGCGGTTATAGGGGGAGCAAGGAGAGACGAGGAGAAATCAAGGGCAAAGGAAAGGATATTTTCTTTCAGAGACAATAACCATAGGTGGAACCCGAAAAGACAAAGGCCTGAATTGTGGAATTTATACAACTCTCACATAGACAGAGGGGAAAGCGTAAGGGTATTCCCATTAAGCAATTGGACTGAACTTGATATCTGGCTTTACATTTACCTTGAGAATATCCCGGTTGTCCCCCTTTACTTTGCTAAAGAAAGGCTTGTGACGGAGTATGAGAACACCCTTATTTTGGTGGACGACGAAAGGGTGCCTGAGAATTTGAGAAAAAAAGCCTTTAAAAAGTGGGTAAGGTTTAGAACTCTCGGGTGCTATCCGTTAACCGGGGCAATAGAATCAAAAGCCGCCACTTTGCCCGATATTATTCAAGAGATGCTTCTGGCGAAGCATTCCGAGCGTCAGGGAAGGCTTATTGATTTTGACCAGGTAGGCAGCATGGAAAAGAAAAAGATAGAGGGATATTTTTAGTGGGCATTGAGTAGCGGCTGTTATATCGCTTTTTAGGAGTTTTTTATGACTGCGCAATTGATTAAAGAAAATATATTGGCTTACTTGAAGCAGCATGAGGAAAAGGAGTTGTTGAGGTTTATCGCCTGCGGCAGTGTGGACGACGGTAAGAGCACCTTGATAGGCAGGCTGCTTTATGAAACAAAAATGGTTTTTGAAGACCATTTAACGGCTTTAAAGGCTGAGAAAAAATATAAAAGAACTGACGATGAGATTGATTTTTCCCTTCTCGTTGACGGATTGCAGGCTGAAAGGGAGCAGGGGATTACCATAGATGTCGCTTACAGGTATTTTTCCTCTGAAAAAAGAAAATTTATTATAGCCGATACCCCGGGACACGAGCAGTACACCAGAAATATGGTAACCGGAGCAAGTACCGCGGATTTAGCGGTTATTCTAATAGATGCAAAAAACGGTGTTTTAACCCAGACCAAAAGGCATTCATTTTTAATTTGTCTTTTAGGGATAAGGAATATTCTTGTGGCGGTTAACAAAATGGATCTGGTAGATTACTCTAAAGATGTGTTTGAGGGTATTGTAAAAGATTACCGAATGATGTTTAAGCAGTTAAAGTTTTCCCTTCCCTTTAAACATTTTGAGGTTAACATTGATTTTATCCCCATTAGTGCTTTAAAAGGAGACAATATTGTTGAAATATCTGAAAATATGCCGTGGTACAAAGGCAGACCTATTTTGGAGTACTTAAACACCGTCAAAGTTATCAATTCCGCTTTAAGGCACGATGTGGATTTCAGGTTTCCCGTTCAATATATCAACAGGCCGAATCAGGATTTTAGAGGGTATTGCGGCAATATTGCAAGCGGCGTTATCAGGGAAGGGGACGGCATAATTGTTTTTCCATCTATGATAAAAACAAAGGTTAAATCAATTATTCCCCCTTTAAATAACGTTGACTCCTCAAACCCGGGACATCATAAAATTATAAAAAAAGCCTATGTCCCCCTGTCCGTTACCTTGCTTCTTGAAGACGACATTGATATAAGCAGAGGAGATTTGATTGTTAAAGATGGAGAAAAACAACCTAAATTTAACGACTCTTTTGAGGCTATGCTTGTATGGATGGACGAAGAGCCCCTCAAAAACAGGGAGTACATAATAAAATTATATACAAAAGAAACAACCGCAATCGTTAGCAGGATTTTATTCAAAAAAGACGTAAATACCTGGGAAAAAATAGAAACCAAATCTTTAGAATTAAACGATATTGCAAGGGTACAGGTTGACCTTGTGGAAGAAGTTGCCTTTGACCTGTACGAAGAGAATAAAAGTACCGGTTCGTTTATTTTAATTGACAGGTTGACAAACAATACCGTTGCCGCGGGAATGATTGTAGGGGAGTCCACCAGGAGAAAGAAAAAAAGGATATATACCGAAAGTGAAGTAGCCTTAAATAAATTTATAAGAGAGCATTACCCTGAATGGGGGTGCAAACCTATAGACGAAATAGAGTAAGTGTGCTGTCCCGTCCTGATATAGGTTGACACAAAAAATCGGGAGGGGGAATGGGGACCCTTTTTATTGCTTATTAAACTATAATTTAGATGTTTTTTATTTAAAGTCGGGGTTCAGGATGTTCAGGCTTTCCCTATATAAAATAGGATGGAAGAGCTCAGTGGGATAGGGTTTGTTGTCAATAACAAAGTTTATGTGCTTTTCCCCGTTTTTTGAGCAGGTGTAATAGCCTTTTGATGTGATAATTACCCATTCGCCGTCGTTGAAATAAACAAGTTGCTCAACCTCTCTGCCTGTATTTACATTCCATAGCCTGACAGTCCCATCATAACTTCCCGAAAGAATATACCTTCCATCAGGGCTGAAGGAGACGGAAGGAACTGAATCTTTATGTCCTTTAAATGTTCTAACACATTCTCCGGTTTTCACATCCCATAGTTTGATTGTTCTATCTACACTTCCTGAAGCGATATACCTTCCGTCAGGGCTGAAGGAGACGGAAAAAACCGAATTTTTATGTCCTTCAAGTGTTCTAATACATTTACCTGTCTTCACATCCCATAGTTTGATTGTGTTATCTCTACCTCCTGAAGCGATATACCTTCCGTCAGGGCTGAAGGAGACGGAAAGAACCGAATTTTTATGTCCTTCAAGTGTTCTAATACATTTACCTGTCTTCACATCCCATAGTTTGATTGTGTTATCTCTACTTCCCGAAGCAATATACCTTCCGCCAGGATTGAAGGAGACGGAATAAACCCAATTTTCATGTCCTTCAAGTGTTTTAATGCACTCTCCTGTCTTCACATCCCATAGTTTGATTGTTCTATCATAACTTCCTGAAGCAATATACCTTCCGCCAGGATTGAAGGAGACGGAATAAACCGAATCTTTATGTTCTTCAAGAGTTTCGACACATTTTCCCGTTTTTACATCCCATAGTTTGATTGTCTTATCCCCACTTCCTGAAGCAATATACCTTCCGTCAGGACTGAAGGAGACGGAATTAACCGATTCTTTGTGCCCTTCAAATGTTTTAATACACTTACCTGTTTTTGTATCCCATAGTTTGATTGTGTTATCTTTACTTCCTGAAGCAATGTATTTCCCATCAGGGCTGAAAGAGACGGAAAAAACCGAATCTTTATGTCCTTCAAAGGTT
>JALWHA010000351.1 GCA_027038695.1 Acidobacteriota bacterium | reverse complement strand
GACGGTAAATGTGCAAACCTTCACGGGCACAATTGGAGAGTGGTTGTTGAAATTGAAGGGGAAAAACTTGATAAATTGGGCATGCTTGTGGATTTTAAAGAATTGAAGTCTGCAATAGACGAAATTGCCGAGCAAATAGACCACGGAGTAATAAACAATCACCCATATTTTAAGAACAATAACATAAATCCTTCCGCAGAAAATATTGCCTATTTTTTCTATAAAAAACTTAAAAACAGGTTTCACCCGAACAAAGTTTCAAAGATAAAGGTTTACGAAACAGAAAAGTATGTCGCAACCTATATTCCTGATTAACGAGATATTTACCTCAATAGAAGGGGAAACCTCTTATCAGGGTATCCCTATGCTTTTTATCCGTTTTACCGGGTGCAACCTAAGGTGTAAATACTGCGATACAAAGTATGCCTATGAGGAAGGGAAAGACTATTCTTTAAACAACCTTCTGAAAATAGTTGAAAATTCTGAATTAGAGTTTGTGCATATTACGGGGGGCGAACCACTTATTCAGAAAAACCTGATTGAATTGTTAAAATCCATCAAAGAGAAAAGAATACTTATTGAAACAAACGGAAGCGTTGATATAAGGCCTTTTCAGTTAGAAAATACGGTTTTAATAACCGATATTAAGACTCCCGGTAGCGGAGGGGCTGATAAAAACTATTTTCCAAACCTTAATTATTTAAGAGAATCCGATGAATTAAAGTTTGTGATTACGGATAAAAACGACTATCTATGGGCAAAGGGGTTGATAGAGAAAAACAATCTGTTGGAAAGGGGTTTTGTAATTAACCTTTCTCCCGCTATTCCCAATTTAAAGCCTTCATTATTGGCTGATTGGATTGTGCGAGACAAATTAAATGTAAGGTATAATTTGCAGATTCACAAATTTATATGGGGTGATAGAAGAGGTGTTTAATGAAAATCAGGGAAAAATTCAATGCTATTAGCCATTTTTCAGGAAGCCTTTTTGCAATAGGCGGATTGGGTGCATTAATGGCAAAAAGCAATTCTACGGAGAAAAAGGTCTCTGCTATTATCTTTTGTATAACAATGTTTGCAATGTTTTTTTCAAGCACCCTTTACCATACCGTTGACGCAAAGGATGAAGTTATTAAATTTTTGAGGAAATTAGACCATGTTATGATAGGGCTTTTCATCGCCGGGACATACACGCCGCTTTGCTTGATTTCTCTTGGGAAAAGTAAAGCGGGTTTTGTTTTTTTGATTTTAATCTGGGTTCTTGCAATAATTTCCGCTTTACAGTCTTTCTTCTGGATAGATGCTCCTCGCTGGTTTTCAACGGGAATTTATCTCCTTATGGGCTGGGTTGCAATGTTCGGGATTAAGTATGTTTACCTTGCTTTGTCACTCAATGGCTTTTTGTGGTTAATGATAGGGGGTTTTTTCTATACAAGCGGTGCAATAATCTATGCAATGAAAAAGCCGAATTTTGGAAAAATTTTAGGTTTTCACGAGATTTGGCATGTTTTTGTTTTAGGGGGAGCGGTTTCTCATTATATAATGGTATATAAGTATGTATTTTAGATTAACGGAGGTCAAAATTGGATAAAACAAACCTTGAAAGATTGAGAGAATTGGCGAAAAAGTTCAGAAGAGAGATAGTGGATATGGTTTATAAGGCTCAAAGCGGACACCCGGGTGGCTCTCTATCTGTGATAGACATATTAACCTATCTTTTCTTTTATGAAATGGACTATCCCCTTGAAAACAGGGATAACTTAAACTCAGACAGGCTTGTTTTAAGCAAAGGGCACGCTACCCCCGCATACTATGCATGTCTTTCTGAAAAGGGATTTTTCAAAAAAGAAGAGTTAGATAAGTTCAGACAGGTAGATTCATTTTTGCAGGGACACCCGGAAAACGAGTTTGTCCCCGGGGTTGATGTAACAACAGGCTCATTGGGACAGGGTTTCCCTCAGGCCGTAGGCATGGCTTTAGGCTACAGGCTCGATAAATCCGAAAGGTTTATATACGCCGTTTTAGGTGACGGTGAGTGTCAGGAAGGGATTGTATGGGAAGCGGCAATGGCTGCCGGGCATTACAAACTTGATAATTTAATTGCATTCGTAGACTTTAACGGTTTGCAGATTGACGGCGATGTTGAAAAGGTAATGAATGTTAAACCTATTGAAGAAAAATTCAAAGCATTTAACTGGCATGTTCAGGTTATAGACGGTCACAATTTTGAAGAGATAGAATATGCCGTTAAAAGAGCAAAAGAGACAAAGGGAATACCCTCAATGATAATCGCCAGAACTGTTAAAGGCAAAGGAGTCTCATTTATGGAAAACAATTATAAGTTCCACGGGAAAGCGCCTAACGACGAAGAGTACAAAATTGCAATGAAGGAGTTAAGTTAATGCAAAATTTACTTATCGGGATTTCAGGAGGAACAGGCTCTGGTAAAACCTCATTTGCACTTGAGATTATGAAGCATTTTTCAAAAGGAGAAGTGGTGCTTGTTGACCAGGATTCCTATTATAAAGATTTATCCGACCTTCCCCTTGAAGAGAGGAAAAAGGTAAACTTTGACCACCCGAATTCAGTTGATTTTGATAAACTTATAGACGATTTAAAGGCATTGAAAAACAACGTTCCCATTAAAAAACCTGTTTACAACTTTGTAACCCATACAAGGGAAAAAGACAAATACACAACCGTTGTCCCTAAAAAGGTAATCGTCCTTGAAGGGATAATGATCTTTGTTATACCGGAATTAAGGGAGTTAATAGACATCAAACTCTATGTGGATACCGACGCCGACGTCAGAGTTTTGAGAAGAATAGTAAGAGATATCAAAGAAAGGGGAAGGGACCTGGAAAACATCATTGAACAATACTTAAATCAGGTAAAACCTATGCACGAGGAGTTTGTAGAGCCTTCAAAGAGATGGGCGGATTTAATTATCCCTGAAGGTGCACATAACAAAGAGGCTATTCGCTTTGTAGTAAACAGAATAAAAAACTTATTATCGGAGTGATATATGGAAAAAAAAGCAATGAGAGAAGGTTACGGGGAAACCCTGGTAAAATTAGGAAAAGAAAATAAAAACATTGTTGTTTTAGACGCAGACCTTTCAGGTTCAACAAAAACTATTATGTTTGCAAAAGAATTTCCCGAAAGGTTTTTCAATATGGGAATTGCGGAGCAGGATATGATTGCAACGGCCGCGGGGCTTGCAACCGTAGGTAAAATCCCGTTTGCATCTTCCTTTGCAATGTTCGCAAGCGGAAGGGCATGGGAAATGGTAAGGCAGGCTGTGTGCCTTGGCAACAAAAATGTTAAAATCTGCGCCACTCACGGCGGGATTACGGTAGGGGAAGACGGGGCAACCCATCAGGCTCTTGAAGACATAGCGGTTATGAGGGTATTACCCCATATGTCGGTAATAGTGCCCGCGGACTACTATGAGGCCCAAAAGGCTGTTGAGTTTGCCGCACAGTACAAAGGCCCTGTTTACATTAGAATGACAAGGTCCTCTACCCCTGTGATATTTGGCAAAGATTATGTTTTTGAATACGGAAAGGTTAAGGTTTTAAGAGAAGGGAATGACATTACCGTATTTTCCTGCGGAGTAATGGTTGCTGAAAGCCTAAAAGCCACCAAAATACTTGAAGAAAAGGGAATTTCCGTAAAAGTGGTAAATGTATCAACAATTAAACCGATTGACGTTGAAGGAATTATAAAAGCGGTTAAAGACACAAAATTGGCAATTACCGTAGAAGAGCATAATGTTATTGGAGGGTTAGGCGGGGCAATTTCCGAGGTTTTAAGCGAACACTTCCCTGTTAAGATAAAAAGAATAGGAATGGAAGACAAATTCGGTAGATCAGGAAAAGCAGGAGATTTACTTAAATATTTCGGATTGGACTCCGAATCTATCGCAGAAAAAGTTGAGGAGTTTGTTAGTAAAAACAGATGATTAAGTTTTACCATGTTTACAAAGCGTACGATAACAGAAAACAGTTTGCCTTAAAGGACATAACGGTATCCATACCCAAAGGGGAGTTTGTCTTTTTAACCGGCCCTTCCGGTGCAGGCAAAACAACCTTTTTAAGGCTTATCTTCAGGGAATTAAAACCGAGTGACGGTAAAATAGTCGTTCACAATAAAGATACCGTGCATATAAAAAGAGGGGACCTGCCTGACTTCAGGAAAAAAATCGGCGTTGTTTTTCAGGACTTCAAACTCCTTGAAAACAGGACGGTGTTTGAAAACATCACATTTGTTTTAAAGGTGTTAGGTTATCCCGCTAAATTCAGGGAGAATAAGGCTTACAGCGTACTCAAATGGGTAGGGCTTCAGCACAAGTTCAACGAATACCCAAGAAGTTTATCAGGCGGGGAGCAACAGAGAATAGCAATTGCAAGGGCTCTCGTAAACGACCCTTTAATACTTCTTGCAGATGAGCCTACGGGAAACCTTGACTATGAACTTTCAATTGAGATTATGAATTTGTTTGAAAGGATTAACAATAGAGGCACAACGGTAGTAATCGCAACCCACGACAACAATATGATAAATTTGTTTAAAAAAAGGGTAATCCGCCTTGAACACGGGCATTTAAAGGAGTAATCTTGAGGTTATTTAGCGATCTGTTTTTTTTCATTTCCGAAGGTTACACCAATTTTTTAAGATCAAAGGGAACTACCTTTATCTCAATTTTTATAATCGCAGTCTCCCTTGCGATAATAACCATATTCTCTACCTTTTTTGTGAATATTGACTCCTATTTAACAAGAATGAGAAAAACCCCGGTTGTATCTGTGTACTTAAAAGAAGGTGCGACAAACAGGGACATTGAACTATTAAAAAACAAACTGTCACTTTTTAAAAGCGTAAAAGATTTAAAGTTTATATCAAAAAAACAGGGGTTAAAAATCCTTTACTCAAGATTTGCGTTTTTAAAAGAGATAGACAAAGAAATTAAGGAAAACCCAGTTCCCGATGCCTTTATTTTTAAGATCAATTCATCAAAACTACCGGAACTAAAAGAATTTCTCAACAATTACAAAGATATTGTAGAAGACATATACACCCCTTTTGAACTTTTTGCAAAGATACAAAACATTGCCGGGGGGTTCTCCTTTTTTGCGTCTATTCTCACCTTTGTGCTTATCATCTCGTCAATAATAACCATTTATAATGTAATTAAGATAACCATTGTCTCAAGGAAAGAGGATATCGCCATAATGCAACTTGTCGGGGCTAATATGAGGTATATCAGAATGCCTTTTGTGGTTGAGGGAATACTTCAAGGTTTTTTCGGCGGGGTTCTCGGGATAATAATAGGGAATTTATCGGTTTTGTACATTTCCTCTCATTATTTCGGAAAAATGAAAGTATTAAATTTTTTAAAAAACACATCAACACTTCCGATTGAAATGCAAATTAAACTTTTGCTTTTATCCGTAATTTTCGGAATTATAGGGGCATTATTAGCATCTTTGCAGATTGAATACACTTAGTTTACAGGAGTTAACGGCTTTTTTCCCCTTAAAACAGCCTCTATATTTTTTGCTACAAGCATTGACATATCTTTTCTTGCTTTCTTGGTAGCACTTCCGATATGCGGTAGAACAACTACATTTCTCATTTTTTTCAATTCCTCGGTAATTTCAGGCTCAAACTCGTAAACATCAAGCCCTGCATATGCAACTTTTCCTCTTTTCAAAGCCTCTACAAGGTCTTTTTCTTTAACTATTGCACCCCTCGCGGTATTTACGAAAACTACCCCGTCTTTCATTTTTTCAAATTCTTTTTTTGTTATCATATGCCTGCTTTCTTTTGTTAAAGGAAGGTGCAGAGAAATAAAGTCTGATTCTTTTAAAAGTGTTTCAAAATCCACATAAGTGTAAGGCAGGTGTTTTTCAGTTTTAGCATAGTAAATTATATTGACGTTAAAACCTTTAAGCATTTCGGCAAACTTTTGCCCTATCCTTCCCATTCCTACAATACCGACAGTAGCACCGTCCAGAGTCTTCCCTAAAAACAGAAGGGGGTCCCAGCCTGTAAATTTTCCTTCCCTTGTGAATTTATCCGACTCAACAAGCCTTCTTGACGCGGCAAGCATAAGCACGAATGCCAACTCTGCCGTTGCGTAAGTTAAAACATCGGGGGTGTTTGTAACTACAATTCCCTTCTTTTTTGCATAATCTATATCTATATT
>JALWHA010000350.1:1078-2027 GCA_027038695.1 Acidobacteriota bacterium | reverse complement strand
GTCCCTTCATTTTTTAAAAAATTAGGGCTTGCACTTCCCACAGGATTGACAATGAACATTATAGACGGGATAGTCTATTACAACCTCTCTATAAAGGATATTATCCCTCAAATTGGCTTGTTAATTTTTGTGTCGGCAGTGCTGTTTTTTACTTCTTCATTTGTTTTTCTGAAAACGGAAGAAGGTAATTAAAAACATAGTGTTTTTGTTGAAAATATATTTTTTTCAAGTAATAATTAAAGTGAGTTTAAACAGTAAGGAGGAAATATGAATAGAGTTTTAGAAGGGGTTAAGCCTGAAAGGCTCTGGTATCACTTTGAAGAGATTGCGAAAATACCGAGATGTTCCAAAAACGAGGATAAGGTAAGGGAGTACATTGTTAACTTTGCAAAGGAAAAGGGGCTTGAGTACAAAGTTGATTCTGTGGGGAATATTGTTGTTATAAAGCCTGCTGATAGCGGTTATGAAAACAAGCCTACCGTTATATTGCAGGGGCACATTGATATGGTTTGCGAGAAAAACAAAGGCACGGAGCACGATTTTACAAAAGACCCTATTAAACTCAAAGTTGAGGGAGATTGGCTTACAGCAGAAGGCACAACTTTAGGGGCGGACAACGGCATAGGCGTTGCCGCTGCGTTGGCAATCATTGAAGACAAAGACTTAAAAACAGGAAGGATTGAAGCGCTGTTCACAATTGACGAGGAAACCGGGCTTACAGGGGCTTTTAATTTAGACCCGTCAAACCTTTCAGGAAAGATTTTAATTAACCTTGATTCTGAAGAAGAAGGCGCAATTTACATAGGCTGCGCAGGTGGAAGGGATACAAAGTACACAATGTTTGTAAGCGAAGAAGCGCCAACCTTTGAAGAAACAGGGTTAGAGATAAAGTTGTCAGGGCTTAAAGGCGGGCATTCAGGCTTGAATATCCACGAAGGCAGGGGTAATG
>JALWHA010000350.1:0-1068 GCA_027038695.1 Acidobacteriota bacterium | reverse complement strand
TTAAAATCGCTTCCTTTGACGCAGGAGACAAACACAATGCAATCCCGAGGGAATGTGTGGTTAAAATTGCTTTAAACAAAAACGCTGTTGACCTTGCAAAGTCAATTATTAACTCAATGGGCGGCAAGTTAAAAGAAGAGTTTAAAATTGTTGAGCCTGATTTTAAATGGGAAATAAACTCTGTTGACTTGCCTGAAGTTACCTGCGATTACGCTTCAACAGACGAGATTATAAACCTTTTAATGACAATCCCCCACGGTGTTTTGATGATGAGTGCCGCTGTTGAGGGGTTGGTGGAAACTTCTACAAACCTTGCAGTTGCAAAACTTCAGGACGATATATTTGAGGTTCTATGCTCACATAGAAGTTCAATCGCCTCTGCAATTGACTGGGTAGGGGATATGCACAGGGCAATAGGGGAAATCTTCGGTGTTGAGATTGAGCAGGATAAGGGATATCCCGGCTGGACTCCCAACCCTGATTCAGAGGTTTTAAAACTTGCAAAAGAATCCTTTAAAAAGGTTTTAGGCTATGAGCCTGAAGTTAAGGCTATTCACGCAGGGCTTGAATGCGGGATAATTAGCGAAAAGTGTGGCGGGTTAGACGCTATCTCATTCGGCCCGACAATTGAAGGGGCACACTCTCCGGACGAAAGGGTAAGCATAAAATCAACACAGGTTTTCTGGGATTGCCTTGTTGAATTGTTGAAGGATATTAACAAGTAATTGTTTTGAGAATAATGGAGAATTTTAGGGGGCTTTGCCCCCTTTTTTGTTTTTCAAGCCTTTTTTCCGAATTTATAGTAAATGTATGAAGAAATTATAAGCACAATCCCTGTTATCAGGAATGTTAACACCCTGTAAAGTGCCGACATTGAAAAGATATCTATTAAAAACAGTTTGAACAATACCACCCCGAATAAAATAAAAGCGGATATTTTAAACCATTTTTTCTCTTTTTTTAACCCGATAAAAAACAAAGTTGCAGCAAAGAGTACCCATATAAGGGAGACTGCCATAGATTGCCCTTTCTTCAGGAAAATGTAAAAAACAGTAGGCGCTTCGTAGG
>JALWHA010000349.1 GCA_027038695.1 Acidobacteriota bacterium | reverse complement strand
TTAAGGGGTGGGGTGGTATGAAAAAGATTTTATTGGCTTTTGTTTTCGGAAGCATTCTGTTGTTCGGAAATACTTTTGCTCAAGATTTACCTCAGAATAATTCTGCTAAAAAAACAGATGTTAAGGTTGAACAAGTAGCAAATTCTTCTCAGGAAGAGGCAAATAATAGTAGTGTAGAAAAAAAATCAACAGAAAAAAAGGAAGTTGCCGTAGATGAAAAGAAAGAAAGTAACGAAAAAGGAGAGGAATTAGGGAGACTTCTTCCCCTGTGGTCGGTAATTCCCTTTATCGGTATTTTGCTTTCAATAGCATTGTTTCCCCTCTTGTTTGCAAAGTTTTGGCATCATCATTTCGGGAAGGTCTCCGCATTTTGGGCTCTTGTTTTTGCTATTCCATTTCTCCTTGTTTTTAAAGGAGTTGCATTCCACGAGATAATTCATATCTATTTGATTGACTATATCCCCTTTATTATTCTTTTATGGTCTTTGTTTACGGTTGCGGGAGGTATTCTCGTAAAGGGCAGCCTGGAAGGTACTCCGGAAATGAATCTTATTATGTTGATTATAGGTACTTTTCTATCTTCGTGGATAGGAACCACAGGTTCTGCAATGGTTTTAATAAGGCCTGTTTTAAGAGCAAATAAAAATAGAAAGTTTAAAACACACGTGGTAGTATTTTTCATTTTTCTTATAGCAAACATAGGCGGTTCATTAACTCCGTTAGGTGACCCCCCTCTGTTTTTGGGTTTTCTGCACGGTGTACCGTTTTTCTGGACATTTCATATCTTCTCTGAGATGGCTACAACGGCAGGTATCTTACTTGTGATTTTTTACATAATGGACAGGTACTACTACGCCAAAGAAGACCCTGAAGTGAAAATTAAACAGGGTAAAATGAATTTGAAGATTTTAGGTGCACATAATTTTATCTTTCTTTTAGGAATTATAGGTGGGGTTTTGTTAAGCGGATTTTGGAAAGCAGGAACCATAAACGTATTAGGGGTTCATATCGCTATTGAAAACGAAGTTAGAGATTTAATTTTAATTATTATGGGGGTTCTTTCTCTTTATACCACTAAAAAAGAGATCAGGGAAGAGAATGAGTTTTCCTGGTTCCCTATTATTGAAGTTGCCTATCTTTTTGCAGGTATCTTTATGACAATTATACCGGCATTGGCAATTTTAAGGGCGGGAACGGACGGAGCGCTTGCCTTTGTTATTCATGCTGTTAAAGAGCCATCACATTACTTCTGGGTAACCGGGGCATTATCGTCATTCCTTGACAACGCGCCTACTTATCTCACCTTTTTGAATACCGCTTTAGGACAGTTTTTCCCTGGCGTTCCGGAAAATGTGGCTGTTCACCAATTAATAGCCCATCAAAACCTTTTTCTAAAGGCAATTTCTTCAGGTGCCGTGTTTATGGGAGCAAATACCTATATAGGCAATGCTCCTAACTTTATGGTTAAATCAATCGCGGAAGAGAACGGAATAGATATGCCGAGTTTTTTCGGATACATCTTTAAGTATTCCTTAATCTTCCTGATACCTACTTTTGTACTTGTAACATTTATCTTTTTTAAGTAATTTAGGAATCGTGGATATTGGCAATACCCCCTTTTTAGGGGGTTTTTTATTTTCTTTTGAAAAGTTTCTCTATGTCGTCTAAAGTAAGCCTTATCAAAATAGGCCTCCCGTGAGGGCAATAGTATGGATTTTCGCATTCAAAAAGTTGGGACAAGAGAGAGTCAATTTCGGTGTAGCTTAAAGGAGTATTTGCCTTTATAGCGTTTTTACAGCCTATTGTTGCAGCTATATCTTTAAATGATTCAGAGTTGTCGTTTTCTTTTTCTTCAACAATTAACCCTAAAAGTTCAAGAAATGCAGATTCAATATCCCTCTGTTTTAGAAAAATAGGGTAGGCGGTGATTTTTATTGAAGAATTATCTAAAAATTCAAACCTAAAACCGCTTTTTTCAATTAATACTCTGTTTTTTTCCATAACGGTTTTATTTTCCGTTCCCGTATTTATGGTAACCGGGATCAATAGAGGCTGCATTTCAATTTTGTTGTTATTAATCATATTTAACGCTTTTTCATAAAGAATTCTCTCGTGAACCACATGCTGGTCTATAAGATAAAGAGAATTATCCTTTTCAGCTATAATGTAAGATGCGTGAAATTGCCCTAAAATTGTAAAACCGTGTGAAGGCTTTTCAAAGGGTAAATGTTCTCTTTGTTGTGTTAAATTTTTCTCTTGTTTTGGCAAGTGAAGGTAGGGTTCTTCAGGTTCATTCAGGTGCAATTGTCTGGTTTGAGAAGGAGAATACCTCTCTTTGGTAAAGAATTGCATTGAATTGTTTGTTACGGTAAGGCTTGAAGGCTGTTTTCTCTTTTCAAGGGCTCTTATACATGCCTCTTTTATGCTTGAATATACCTCATTTTGGTTTCTAAACCTCACCTCTAACTTTGAAGGGTGAACGTTAACATCAACTAATTCGGGTGAAATATCGATTCTTACAACCCCCTGCGGGTATCCTTCAAAAAAAGATGTGACGGATTTAAAAGCGTTGTATAAACTCTGGCTTATTGTTTTATCCCTTACGAACCGCCCGTTAAGAAGAAAATATTGTTTTAAAGGGGATTTGAGGGCTTTTTCTGGGGGAAGGAGAAATACTTCAACCTTTAAATGGAGAAAAGATAACGAATGTCGTAAAAAATCACTGCCAAGTATTTTTTTAGTTCTTGTTTCTAAATTTTCAAACGATGAAAAGGAGACAATGTTTTTCCCGTCATTGTTTAAAAAGAACGAAATACCGGGGTTTGCAAGGGCATATGAGTTTATCAGTCTTATAATCCTTGAAAGTTCGGTTTCGTCTGATTTTAGAAATTTTTTTCTTGCGGGGGTATTATAGAAAAGATTGGCCACCGTTATCTCAGTTCCGTACGGCAGCGGTGACCTTTCAACCTTTTTTAATACGCCGCCTTCTATTTTTATGATAGTACCTTCACTTTCTCCCCTATGGATTGTCTTTAAAGTAACCTTTGAAACGCTTGCGATAGAAGGCAATGCCTCTCCACGGAACCCGAGTGTAGAAATCTTTTCAATATCTTCAACATCGTTTATTTTGCTGGTTGCGTGTCTTTCAAATGCGAGTAATGCGTCGTCGTAACTCATTCCGACGCCGTTATCTACAACCTTTATCTCTCTTTTACCGCTTTTTTTTAAAAAAATCTTAATTGTATCCGCTTTTGCGTCAATTGAGTTTTCGATTAACTCTTTAACTACGGATTCAGGCCTTTCTACAACCTCTCCCGCAGCTATTTTATTAACCACCCTGTCCGGGAGTATTTTAATATTAGCCATAATTACCTCAAAATTAATTATAACTTGTTTTAGCTTTTCGGTTTGATAAAATTTTCTTATGAGGTTAAAAGAGAGGCTTGAAAGCGTTATAAAAACCCTGTCTGATAAAAAGAACAAGGTTTGCATATTAACTCATACAAACCCTGACCCTGACGCTATAGCAAGCGCATACGGATTATGGTATTTTTTAAAAAATACCACAGGGATAAACGCTACAATTTATTATGACGGGATTATCGGAAGGATAAATAACAGAATCATGGTGGATTTGCTTGAAATTCCCATAAAAAAGGCGCGAAGTGATTTTTTAGAGAAATTTGACTACTTTTGTCTTGTAGATACCCAGCCGGGGAAAAAGAATAATTGTCTTCCTGAAGGGAAAAAAGTTCTGATGGTTATAGATCACCATTTTGAAGAAGCCGGGGAAACTAAGCCTGAGTTTGTAGATGTTCGGGTGAATGTGGGCAGTACGGCGGCAATAGTATGCCAATACCTTGATAAGTTTAAAATCGATATCCCCGAGACTCTGGCTACTGCACTCTTTTACGGTATCAAAACCGATACCGACGGATTGTTAAGGGACTTTTCCTCAATTGACAAAAGGTACTATAAAAAACTTTTTTTAAAGGTTGATTATAAAAAACTTCATATGATTGAATCTCCCGAGTTGCCTAAAGAATACTTTTTTGATTTTGCGGACGCTATTAACTCGGCTACGGTATACAAAAATATTCTCATTGCGGATTTAGGCAAGGCTTTTGTTCCGGATATGACGGGAGAAATGGCGGATTATTTTTTAAGAATGGAAGGTGTATCATTGGTTCTTGTTTACGGTGAGTTTAGGGATATGCTTTATTTTTCGGTCAGGACTAAAAAGAGAGGAAAGCGGTTAGGGAAAATATGCTATGAGTTAACCGAGGAAATTGGCAGCGGAGGAGGACATAATAAAAGCGGTGGCGGCGTTATCAATACTCCTTCAAAGAATAAAGAGATTTTTCTGTTACGTTTTTTTAAAAAATTTTCTATTCGGCTGCAAAAACTAAAGCTACTTTATACCGAGCATAAATGATTTTTTAAAACATTGCGTTAAAATCCCGTTGAATGTTTTTATTTGCTTTACACTGTAACTTATCTCAATTAAAATTATTTTGTATTTTAAGAATGCGGGGGAAATAATGTGTGGAATTGTCGGGATAATCGGTGTTGAAGACGCTTCAAAAAAGGTTGCAACGGCTTTGCAGGCTATACAACATAGAGGGCAGGATTCTGCGGGAATAGGGGCAAAAAAGGGAAATCATTTCAGGTACTTCAAAGATATAGGGCTTGTACATCAAATCTTTAACGAGAAAGAGTTAAACAGGCTTGAGGGAAGGTGTGCCGTCGGGCACGTAAGATATCCCACCATAGGGGGGAACAGCAAAGAAGACGCTCAGCCTTTTTATTCAAGATGGCCGGGGATTATTATGGCTCACAACGGGAATATTACAAACTTTGAGGAAATAAAAGAGTACCTACTCTCACAGTCAATATTTCTTTCAAGCAAATGTGATATTGAGCCTGTTTTGTATATCCTTTCCAATGCAATTATTAAAGATAATGTAAAAAGGGTTTATTCCTTTGAAGATGTTGTAAAGGGTTTGAAAGAAACTTTTAAGATTGTTAAAGGGGCTTATTCTCTTGTAGGGGTTATGAGCATTGACGGGAAGGACACTTTGTTTGTTGCAAGAGACCCTTACGGCATTAGGCCTGCGGTTTGGGGAAAAAAGGAAAGTTCATTCCTGGTATGCTCTGAAAGCGTCTGTATGGATGTGCTTGATTATGACTATGTCGGAAGTGTAAAACCCGGGCATGTTATGTTTTTCAGGGAAGGGGAAGAGCCTCAAGAATTTGAAATTGAGAAGAAAGGGACAACTCCCTGTATCTTTGAATACATTTATTTTGCAAGGCCTGATTCAAGAATCAATGACCACTGTGTTTATGAGAAAAGAATGGTGTTGGGAAGGTTGCTTGCGGACGAATTTAAAGAGAGGAAGAAAGGCATTGATTTTGATATCGTTATGCCTATTCCCGATACCTCAAGGCCTTCGGCAATTACCTTTTCCGAAGAGACGAAAAAGCCTATAAGGGAAGGGTTTATAAAAAACAGGTATTCAGGCAGGACTTTTATTATGCCTACCCAGGGTGACAGGTCAACGGCGTTAAGGCTGAAACTCAACCCTATTAAGGCGGAGATTGAAGGTAAATCAATAATGCTTATAGACGACAGCATAGTAAGGGGAAACACGGTAAAGAGGATTGTGGAAGTGTTAAAAGGAAAGGGAGCAAAGGAAATTCACCTTGCAATTTACTCACCCCCCGTAGTTAACCCCTGTTTTTACGGAATTGATATGTCAACCCACGACGAATTGATAGCATACAAGGTGTTGAAAGAATTGGGATACAAGTTTAAGGATTCCGTAAAAATAGATAAAGATTTGTTAACAAAATTGGAAGAAAAACTTGCGGAAAAATTCGGGCTAAACTCTTTAACATACCTTTCAATTGAAAGGCTAAATAAGTTGCTTGAAAACAACAGGTGTGCCGCTTGTTTTGATGGTAATTACCCTGTTGAGGTTGACGAAAAATCAAGAAGGTGCATAGTCTTTGACAGGCTTTCAAGCAGAGATTGATTGAAAATATTTAAAGATGTGACATCGAGCACGAAGTTTTTGTTTTTAGAATTGTCATATTGAAAAAAAGAGTTTTTTTGTATTATGTTGCAGATACTTCCTGCCAGTTTATAGCACTTTCTTTCCCTCCTAAAAGCCAGTAAGTTAGTATACTCCTTGTTCCGTCAACTCTTATCCCCATTACCGTATATACCGCCTCTTTTGCCACACTGTCTCTTTT
>JALWHA010000348.1 GCA_027038695.1 Acidobacteriota bacterium | reverse complement strand
ATACTTATCTATAGTTGAACAGGAGATTGAAGAAGAACTATAAAAGTAAGAGGAGGAGAGATGAGGCTTGAAAAAACCGCTTTTATTTTTCCCGGGCAGGGCTCACAGTATGCAGGGATGGGGCTTGAGATATGCGAAAACTTTGAGCAGGCTGAAAAAACATTTTACGAGGCGGACAAAGCATTAAATTACCCAATATCAAAACTGTGCTTTCACGGCCCTGAAGAGGAGTTAAAGTTAACCTATAATACCCAGCCTGCGCTTTTAACTGTTTCAATCGCTATATGGGAGGTTTTGAAAGACAACAACATAGAACCGGAAGCGGTTGCTGGCCACTCATTGGGGGAATATTCCGCACTTGTCTGCGCAGGTGTTATCCCATTTAAAGACGCTGTAAAAATAGTTAGAAAAAGGGGAGAGTTTATGCAGGACGCAGTCCCCGTCGGAGTGGGGAAAATGGCAGCAGTCTTAAACCTTACCCTTGAAAAGGTTGAAGAGGTTTTAAACTCTGTCAGGGAAGAGGGAAAGGTGCTGTCAGTGGCAAATATAAACTCCCCTGCACAGATTGTAATAGCGGGGCATGCAGATATGGTTGACAAAGCAATTCCTGCGTTAAAAGAGGCCGGTGCAAGAAGGGTTGTAGAACTTCCAGTAAGCGCACCCTTCCATTGCGAACTTATGCAGCCTGCAAGGGAAAACCTTTCACTGTTTATTGACGAGGTTGAGTTTAAAAAGCCTGCATACAGGTTTTACTCAAATGTAACCGCAGGCACTATAGACAACCCTGAAGAGATAAAAGAAAAATTGAAAGAGCAGATTACCCACCCGGTTAAGTGGCTTCAATTGATTGAAAATATGATAAATGACGGGATTGACACCTTTGTTGAAATAGGAGCAGGCAGGGTTTTAAGCGGGCTTGTTAGAAAAATTGATAGAAGCGTGAACATACTCAACATAGAAGATATGGCATCTCTTGAAAAGTTTTTAAGGTACATTAACGAGTGAGGGCATTATGATAGATTTAAAAGGAAAAACAGCAATTGTAACAGGCGCTTCAAGGGGAATAGGCAAGGTAATTGCGGAAAAACTCTTTGAGGCAGGCGCAACGGTAATCTTAATAGCAAGGAACGAGGAAAAACTCAAACAACTTTCGGAAAAATTAAACAACTCCCCTTACTATCCCCTTGACATAACAGACAGGGAAAAGGTTGTTCAAACTTTTAAGGAAATCCAGAAGGAATACACAATTGACATACTTGTAAACAATGCGGGAATAACGAGGGACAATATCTTAATGATGATGAAAGGAGAAGAGATTGATTCGGTTATAGACACAAATTTAAAATCGGTTTTTTTTATAACAAAGCAGGTTTTAAGAAAGATGCTTAAACAGAGAAGCGGAAGGATTATAAACATAACCTCAATAATAGGGCTTATGGGAAACCCGGGGCAGTCAAACTATGCTGCCTCAAAAGCGGGGATTATAGGCTTTACAAAATCTTTAGCAAAGGAAATAGGCTCAAGAAACATAACCGTAAACGCAATAGCGCCGGGGTTTATTGAAACAGATATGACAAAGGGTTTGCCTGAAGAAAACAGAAAGGCAATGCTTGAAACAATACCGCTAAAAAGGACAGGCACACCAGAAGACATAGCAAACGCCGTTTTGTTTCTTGCGTCAGACCTTGCCTCTTACATTACAGGCACAGTGCTAAATGTTTCAGGGGGAATGTACGTTTAAAAATTTCGGATAATAAACAATGGGGGGTACAACCCCCTTTTTTTATTTCAACCTGATTGGGATAAGGGAGACTGGACAAACTAATCTCTAATTCATTATCCCTGATTCAGAATTTATCCTTCAGAATTCAGACTTTCTCGTGTTTATATTCCGTAATATTTCTCTCTTCCTTATCAAAAGTCATTCCAATCAGGTAAATCTCTTTCACTTTGTTTAGGTATTTTTCGTAGTATTTTTTTTCCTTTATCTGCTGAAGCGGGTCTTTATCTTCCTTTCCATCTTTTACCTTGAATTCA
>JALWHA010000347.1 GCA_027038695.1 Acidobacteriota bacterium | reverse complement strand
TCAACATCTTTGAACCCCGCAAGTTGCGCGGCATAGGTAAAGTATCCGGGAGAGTCTATGGCAATCCTTAAATATGCAGGGTTTTTGTCTCCGAATTTTTTGTAATCAATCCCGCCTGTTACATAGGCAAGGTTGAAGAGAGAGGTTAAGTAGCCGAAGTAATCCTTTGAGGGAACAAGGGCAACCTTGAAAACCTTGTCTGAAATTATATTGTTTGCGTCAACATCTTCTTCCCCTATTGAATAAACTTTTTCAATAACATCGGCAATGCCTTCTTTTATTTCAACCCTTATTTTAAACCTCATAGTGCCGTAATTCTGTTTCGGGTAGATTGAGGCAAAGTCCCTTACGTCAAGTTTGTGCGTCCATTGCAAAGGCCATGTTGTCTGGAATTGATAAGCATACTTTATGTGAGAGTATTCAAAGGGGTCGTTCTCGTATTTGGCAAGTGTTACAGGCTGAATCTTAAACCAGAAAACCCTGACCTCTTTCCACTTAAAGTTGTCCCATTGCTCAATCCTGTCTTCAGGGATAAACTCCCCGTCTATCTTCAATCTCTTTGAAGGACAGAAGTAGGTCAGTTTGTCTTCCCCCCATTTTTTTGCGACAATGCACGCTTGCAATTCCGGGTTTTCGTTTTCTTCAATTACCATAAAGTCGTTTGTGGCATAATCAAGGCTTTTTGTTTTAATCACAACATAGGCTTTAACAAATTTAGGTGCATGCTTAATTCTTAAAATAGGGTGAATGAATATGTAGTAAATTCCTCCCCCGGCTATTAAAATGATTAAAACAAGCATTAGCCAGTTTTCTTTAAGAAACTCAATAAACTTCTTTATCATAGATTTTCTCCTTAAATATTCTCAAAACCTCTCCTTTTACTAAAACACTTTCCCTTTCAATTTTATTATCGGATTTTAGTGTAATTTTTTCAATTAAATCCCTGTTTGAGCCTCTGTATCCGTAAAAAAACGATTTGTCACTTTCTGAAACTGTTATCTCCTTAACCCCTTTTTCAATCTGTTTTTGAAGAAATTGGCGGTAAATTTCACTGAAAACAAGGTGTTTTAGAGATTGGTGATAGCACCCTGACAACACGCTTTCCCTTTCATTTAAACTATCAGTAGGCTGCAACCCCAATTTAATTACCTCAATGCCGTTTTTTTTCAAAAGATAAACCCCTTTTGCAAGGGCTGGAAGTATATCTTTGCAATCAGGCGCTTTAAAGCCTTCCTTTGCAAGTTCGGTGTCTCTCAAGACAACAAGGGGGTGAATTCTTGCATAGTGAGGTTTTAATTTGATTGTCTCTCCAATGTCTTTTAGAAAAATATCATTAGTCTGAAAAGGCAGTCCAATCATATGGTGTAATGATGTTTTAAATCCGTATTGTTTTGACAATTTAACAGCATTTTTGGCAGCCTTTTCGTTGTGTCCCCTCCTAACCTGCTTTAAGACATTGTTGTCAAAACTCTGTACCCCGAATTCAACGGTGGTTACATTGTAATTTACAAACATCTCCGCAATCTCTTTGTTGAAAAAATCAGGCCTTGTTGAAACCCTTATACCGTCAATTTCTCTTTTGTCTATATACGGTTTGACTATTTTTAAATAATCTTCAATCTCTTTTAAACTTCCGAATGTAAAAGTGCCGCCGAAAAACGCTACTTCTTTAAAGGAATCCGGATAACGCTTTTTTATTGTTTTTAAAGATTTTTCAATAAGTTCAACAATGTCATGATGGTTTTTAATCAAAACATCGCCGTTTGCAAGTTTAACATTGCAAAACTTGCAGTTAAACGGGCATTGGTTTTCAGGAAGGAATACCGGAATAATTTTAATCTTCATCAAGCAATTGGTTTAAGTCTTTGTCTTCAAGTTTTTTTAAAACCTTTTTGGCACAGTTCTGGTGGGCTATTTTTTTGCTTTTACCCTCTCCTGTAGCGATAACTTTTCCTTTAATTTTAACTTCCGCCATAAATGATGTGTCATGCACGGGGCCGCTTGTCGCAATTATATTGTACTCGGGCAGGCCTAACCCTTCGCCCTGAATTATTTCCTGAAGCCTTGATTTGTAGTCAAAGATAACCTTCTCAGGCTCCCTTACTAAAAAACCTGTCTTTTCGTAAAGGTCAAGTACCCATTTTCTTGTTGTGTCAAGGTCCGAATCAAGGTAAATCGCGCCGACAAGGGCTTCAAAAAGGTTTTCCTTTATCTTGGGGTTGTTTCTTATCTGCCTGTCAGCCTCGGCAACTAAAAGAAAATCCGGTATTTCAAGGAAATCTGCGATTGTTGACAGGGTTTCCCAGTGAACCATATAAGCCTTTGCGTTTGTCAAAACACCTTCAGGGTGCTCCGGAAAGGTTTTAAAAAGGTATTCTCCTATAATCAAGCCTAAAACACTATCTCCTAAAAACTCAAGCCTTTCGTTGTCATAATCTATGGCTTTTGAGTTTGCATAAGAGGAATGCGTAAAAGCCTCTTTTGCAAGTTGCCTGTTTTTAAAAGAGTATGAAATCTTTTTTTCAAGTTTTTTGTAACTAAAATTTTCCATATCCCGCTTTCTCGTAAAATTTGTAGTAATCCTCAATTGTATAGGCAATGTCAAGCATTGTCTTTTCGTCAAACCACTTTGAAATCAACTGCATGCCTATGGGCAATCCTTCTTTTGAAAAATCAATCGGCAAGGTCAATGCAGGCACTCCCGCAAGGTTTATAGGCACTGTAAATATGTCTGAAAGGTACATCTCGAGAGGGTTATCTAACTTTTCCCCTAACTTAAAAGCGGTTGTAGGTGTTGCCGGGGTAAATATAAAGTCAACCTGATTAAAAGCCTTTTCAAAGTCTTTCGCTATAAGTTTTCTAACGGCAAGAGCCTTAAGGTAATAAGCGTCGTAATAGCCTGAAGAAAGGGCAAAAGTCCCCAATAATATCCTTCTTTTAGCCTCTTCCCCAAACCCTTCGCTTCTTGTCTTTAAGTACATATCCTTCACATTATCAGAGTGAACCCTGTTTCCGTACCTTACACCGTCAAACCTTGCAAGGTTGCTTGAAGCCTCGCTTGTCGCAACAATGTAATAGGCGGCAATTGAGTATTTTACATGGGGCATTTCAAGTTTGACAATTTCCGCCCCGCTTGCACTTAAATAGTCAAGCACCTTGTAGTAAAGTTCTTTTATCTCTTCCTGTTTAATCTGCTCTGCGTACTCTTCTATTACCCCTACCTTTAAGCCTCTTAAATCCTTTAACTCAGGCTTAAAGTCGGCAGGTTTGTCAACGCTTGTTGAGTCGTTTTTGTCAAAACCGGAAATTGCTTCCAGAAGCAAACCTGCTCCGTAAACATCGTATGAGAATGGGCCTATCTGGTCTAAAGAAGAGCCGAAAGCAACAAGGCCGTACCTTGAAACCCTGCCGTATGTAGGCTTAATTCCCACAACACCGCAAAATGCCGCAGGCTGCCTTATTGAACCGCCAGTATCCGAGCCTAAAGCAAAGGGAACAATATCCGCCGCAACCGAAACCGCCGAGCCCCCTGAAGAACCGCCGGGGACCCTGTTTTTGTCATACGGGTTTTTAACTACACCAAATGCGGAAGTCTCATTTGTGGAGCCGAAGGCAAACTCGTCCATATTTGCCTTGCCTATAATAACAACCCCGTTATCTATAAGTTTGTCAACAACGGTTGCATTGTATGGGGAAACATAGCCTTTTAGAATTTTAGAACCGCAGGTTGTCTCAAAACCTTTAACATTTATATTGTCTTTAACAGCAATCGGGAGGCCTAAAAGTTTTAACTCTTCCCCCTTTTTAACCTTTTCCTGCAACTTTTCCGCCGCCTCTAACGCAAAGTCTTCGGTTAAGGTAATAAAAGCGTTTAAATCCGATTTTTCTTTCGCTTTTTTTATAGATTCTTTTGTTATATCAACTATTGATAATTCCCCGTTTTGAATTTTGTATTTTAACTGCCTTACAATACTCATAGCAATCTCCTTATATTACGGGAGGAACTTTAACAAAGATGTCTTCAACTTCAGGAGCCAGTTTTAAAACCGTTTCCCTCTCAAATGATTTACGAGTTTTGTCTTCCCTTAACCTTACATTCCCCTCGTGAATGCTTTTAAGGTTGTCTTTAACCTCGCTAATATCAACCTCGTTTAATTGCTCAATGTATTCAAGTATGTCACCCATCTGCTTTGAAAATTTCTCAACATCGTTTTCGTTGATCTCTATGTGAGCAAGTTTTGCGATATGGAGAACGGTTTCTCTGTCAATAGCCATAATCCCTCCCAGATTCAATTTCCGAATTATTATACAACAATAGCGTTTTTATTTTGCGAAAAACTATAAACTTAACTCTTTTTCAAGTGCTTTTGCCGCTTCGGTTGCCTTCATTTGAATGAAAACATCCGCATACGGGGTTATTTTTGAAGATTGAGGATTAATCTCTATCACGTTCATTCCATTATTTTTAGCCTCAACAGGTATTAACCCTGCAGGGTAGATCTCTCCCGTTGTGCCTATAACAATTAGCAAATCGCCATTTTCAAGCAATTCCCGGGTACCGGCTATCGCCTTATGAGGGATGCCTTCCCCGAAAAATATAAAATCAGGCTTTAAAACACCCTTGCATTTATCACACAGAGGGGGTATTTCTTTAATCCTTTCCTCTGTGAAGTTATACCTTGCACCGCACTTTGTGCAAACAAGGTATTTTGAATTGCCGTGATACTCAATAACATTTTTTGAGCCTGCTTCCTGGTGAAGGTTATCAATATTCTGGGTGATTACCCCTATAAGTTTTCCCTCTTCCTCAAGTTTTGCAAGAAAGTAATGTGCCTTATTAGGATTTGCTTTCCCGAAGTATTGGTAAAATATATCTTTTATCAATCTCCAGCTTTCTTCCGGGTTTGAGTAAAAGAAGGATAACTCAAGGAATGAAGGGTCAAATTTGGCCCATAACCCGCTTTCCCCCCTGAATGTAGGTATACCACTTTCAACAGATATGCCAGCGCCTGTAAAAGCAATGATTTTGTTTGAGTTTTTAATAAATTCGGCAGCCTTTTTTACCGAATCCATAATCACTCCTTTATATCAATAATTGAAAGTGTTAAATCGTCTTCGTTTTTCAAACTTTGAGGCAAGTCGTTTACAAGGTTTAAATTCGCCGTAACCCTGCGTAAACATTCCGACGCCGGGTAATTCCAGTATCGGTAAACCAGATCCCTTATATCCTCAAGCACTTCTTTAAAATTCCTCTCCCTGTATTGAGGGATTGTTAATAACCCGTCCGTAAAGAAAACAAGCCTGTCTCCTTTTTTCAATGTTACTGTTTCCTCCCTGTAATTCTTTTCAAACGGGATTTTTAATCCTACCGGGAACTGGGATTTAACGGGATAAACAATTTCATTGTTGTAGATAAAAGGCAAATGCCCGGCGTTTATGTAATGCATCTTTCTTTCTTTTAAGTCTATCCTGCAGAAGAAACCGCTAACATAGTTTGATATATTTTTTAAACTTAAAAGGTAAGTGTCAAGAAACTCAATAAACTTTACAAATTTCTTTCCCTGCCCCGCTATTTTCTTGGAGTGAAAAAGGGTTCTAACAATGGCCATTACCATTGCCGCGGGAGAAAAATGCCCCGATATGTCTGCCATTATAGCCACAAGCCTTTTTTCGGCAAGTTTTATTACGTCAAAGTAATCCCCCCCTATCATACCGTAGGGAAGATAGAAGTAAGCGTATTCAAGACAACCGAAATCTTTTGTCTCTTCAGGCAGAATACTTTCCTGAATATTCTTCAAATTTGTTTCCATATAATTTATAAGCCTCGTTGCCTCCGCTTCCCTTGTAATATCCTTGAAAAGGACAATCTTGTAGATTTCGTAAACATGGATAAAAAGTTCAGCCACAAAAATATTGCCTGTTTCTTTGTTTTCAAGGGTAAGCGTGTATGTGTCTATCTCCTTGCCCTTCTCAATCCTTTCCCTTACCCTCTCGTCAACCATCTTCTTCTCGGCAATTGAGTATATAAACTCGTTTGCGTTTTTTCCCGTAATATCTTCTCCCATCAATGCCCGCGCAAACCTGTTGGCAAGAAGAATAGTGTCGTCTAAATCGGTAACAAAAAACGGCATAGGCAATTCTTCAATTATTTTTTTCAAAAAATCGGCATTAAATTCGTTTTTCATAGCTTTTATAGAATTATTCTTTTTTAGTAAAAAATCAAGTTTTTTTTATTTTCTCCCTGTTTTTTGATAACATTATATTGAAGTTATGGCGAAGAATGAAGAAAAT
>JALWHA010000346.1 GCA_027038695.1 Acidobacteriota bacterium | reverse complement strand
CGAGAAAGATATTGGGGGCTTATGAGATAATCCCATTAAACAGCGAGAGAATGTACGGGCCTTTTCATGGCCAATCCACCCTTCCAAGGTTTGGGGTAAATGCACCGAAATTCAATGCCGCAGAGGGGGTTAGTTTACCAGGCCAACAGGCAATTCAAAAAGAGATGGCGTGGCTCTCTTCAGGACAGCCATACAGGTTTGCAATAAGGCATTTGCAAAACAAGGATGTTATGTATAGTGAATGGATAGATGAGAACAACTCTCAAAACAGAGAAGTATTTGTGAGAAACGCACAAGGGTTTCAGGTTATGCCCACAATGATAGGCTTTAAGACAGAGTGGAACGGCATTGGTGAGCCTGAAGACCCTATTGATATGAATGACCCTGAAGATGTTCAACAATTAGAAGATTATGTTACTGAAGTTATCAACACATATCCTGATTTAAAATACTATGAAATTTTTAACGAAACCTTCGGCACCGATACACTGGGAATGGACAACTTTGCACAAATTTTAGACAAAACAATAGACACGGCAAGGGAGATAAACCCCAATATTAAATTCAGTTTCCCTCACCTTTTAGGAACAATACCCTCAATTTTAGAGAATGCACTTGACACGCTTAAATTTTTTGCAAACCATTACCCTGACACAATGGCAAAGTTTGATGTTTACGGAATACACTATTACGGCCCATGGCAGGATTACGCGGATTTAATAAGAGAAAAACTTTTAGCACCTATTGAAAACGGGGAATTGCCTGAAAAACCGTGGGTAATAACTGAAACAGGCATCAGCACAAGAACGGATATTGAAACAGTGACCACAACAAACGGGATTGAGCCGGGATATGAGAATCAGGCTTCATACCTTGTAAAAATGTTTACAATCAGTTTTGCATTGGGGGCGGAAACCTGTCTTGTTCACAGTTTTCAAAGCGGAAGCACCGGCGGGAATTGGGCAGGTTACGGCATCTACGACGACGACACAAGTAGAAAACCTTCTGCCTGCACATTGAGGCTTTTTGCTGACTGTGTAAGGGATTTTACTTCCGTTGACACAATAAATGAGGGTGATGACGGAATATGGCTTTACAGGTTTAACAATGCCCACAGATTAAAGGGAGACGCCTATGTTGCGTGGAAAAACGATGGCGTTTCTTCTTCAGAATCAACCTTAATACTTTCCACATTGGCTGGACAGGAAGTGAAAATAATTGAGCTTGTCCCGTCTGAATGCCCGGGGGAAATCGGGGATATGACAGGATTTAACCCGGATGAAATATTCTCCACCCAGATTGCAGATGTGAATGACGACGGAACAATTACAATAAACTTCGGAGAATACCCGATTTTAATCCAGGCTACTGATAAAAGAGACACATATAAAATTGCAATCAATACAGGTACTTCAAACGGTGAAATTCAAAACCTTTTAGGTGTTATCGCAGGACCATACACACCGCCTCAATGCCCGTTTTACGACTTTACCTCAAAGTTGCGGGATATAGGGGTAACAACAATTAGAAACAATGGCTATTACGACGACAGTCTCGACATTGAAGGGATTTTTCAATGTCCAGACAATTCTGTTTACCCGTCGTGGGATTGCGACGCAAACAACGATGCATACTATCACTGGGAAGCAAGCGACAGAACATACTCTTCAATAGTGGACGGTGGGTTTGAGCCATTTTTCAGGGTTGGCGGGGAAACCCAATGCTATTACAGACATCACGACTTTGCTGGCCCAAGGGAAGGCCAGGAAGACAACTGGCTTATAGCGGCAAAAAAGACTGTTGATAGATACAAAAACTGGGCAACACATCCCAATGCCTTTCCATACCTTGACATCTGGACAGAGTGGCCAAATACTGATTTCTTTGACAGGGGGACAGAGGATTTCTTAAACTTCTGGACAAAAGTGTTCAGGGAATTAAAAGCAGATTATCCTGATTTAAAAGTGGGAGGCCCGGGGATTTTAAAACCCACACTTGATGTGATAAACGGAAAGGTTCAAAACAACCTCGCAGTGAGATTTCTTCAGAAAGTTTACAATGAGGGATTAAAACCAGACTGGATTGGCTTTCACATGTGGAAAAGCGACCCCATTCTCTACTACAAAGCGGTAAAACAGTTCAGGGATTTATTAGACGGCAAAGGAGATTTCTCAACTGTTCCCTGGGCAGGGACAAACTTTTTTGAAGGGGTGGAGATTATATGCGACGCCTGGGGATACGGCAAGGATTACGACAGCGAGGATTGGTCAGGGCCTATCCGCTTTTCAAATGAATACCTTTTTCACGAAATGAACACGAAACTTGGGGCAGCAATAATATGCGCAGACTTTATTGCAATGCAACAGGGAGGTGTTGTAAAGGCATACTATTACAGAACAAGCGATGAAAGGCCAACAACAACTGACGCTGGCCCAGATGATGAAAACAAGGGGTGGACAGGGTTGTTTTACGGAGACGCAAGCGGCACTCCCAAGCCTGCTGGAAACGGATTCAGGCTGTTTTCAATGCTTTACAGGGATTACCCTGAAGTTTTGACAACGAAATTCTATTCTTTTGGAGAAAGAGGAAGACGGCTCTTTTACATTGCCTCCAGAGGCGCAAATGGGATAGCAATTCTAATATCAAACATTGAAGACATACCTGCAAATGTTGATTTATACATTGACGGAGAAAAAATAACAGAAAATTCTAATGGGAAAATAAAGATTTACAGGGTGGACGATAGTCATAACGGGACAGAAGCAATTGAATGGCAGGGAAATACATTTAGAATTCCCCCGGAATGCACAGAAGTTATTGTAATAGAAGATTAAAAAATAGATTTCAAGGTTTATATTAAATTTATAGTTTAACCGAAAGTTAATTTGTGCTAATTTATTATTTAGATAAACAAACTTTCGGAGGAATTATGCATATTAACGATTTATTGAAAATAGCAACCCAAAGAGGAGCGTCCGACCTTCATTTAAAAGTAGGATCTTATCCTGTGTTGAGAATTAACGGAAAACTCACTCCATTGACAGAGTTAAAAAAACTTATGCAGGAAGACACAATTGCAATGGCATTCTCCCTTATGAATGCAAGGCAGAAGCAGAAGTTTAAAGAAAACCTTGAGATAGATATTGCCTATTCTGTCCCCGGGCTTGGAAGGTTTAGATGCAATATCTTTCAGCAAAGAGGCACCGTTGGATTGGTTTTGAGGGTAATTCCCGTTAAAATAAGGACAATTAAAGAACTGTTGCTGCCAAGGGTGATTGAAAAAATATGCGAAGAGCAGAGAGGGCTTGTGCTATGTACCGGGACAACCGGCTCAGGAAAATCTACTACTCTGGCGGCAATGATTGATTTCATTAATTCAACAAGAACAGAACATATTATAACAATTGAAGACCCGATAGAGTTTTTGCACAGGGACAAAAAATCAATTATCAACCAGAGGGAAATAGGTGTTGATACGAAGGATTTTGCAAATGCTCTAAGAGGAGCTCTCCGTCAGGACCCTGATGTCATACTGGTAGGTGAAATGAGGGACTATGAAACAATTGAAACCGCTTTAACGGCGGCTGAAACAGGCCACCTTGTTCTTTCAACATTACACACTTTGGACGCAACTGAAACCATCAACCGTATTATCTCTGTTTTCCCACCTCATCAGCAAAAACAAATCAGGCTTCAACTTGCACAGGTGTTAAAGGCTGTTATATCTATGAGACTTGTACCCAAAACAGATGGAAAGGGAAGGGTTCCCGCAGTTGAGGTTCTCAGGGTAACTCCTTATATCAGAACACTTATTGAAGATAAAGAAAAAACAAAACTAATCCATGATGCGATAGCAAGGGGAACCTCGCAGTATGGGATGCAAACCTTTGACCAATCCCTTTATTTCTTACACAAACAGGGATTAATTACACTTGAAGAAGCATTAAGAAGAGCATCAAATCCCGATGAATTCAAACTTAAAATCCAGGGTATTCAATCTACCAGCGATGTAGCACAGGAAAACATGGAAGAAGCTCTTGAACAAGAAAATGACATTGTAAGAAATAGTGAGGACAAACCATTTGATCTACCCTGAATAAAACTATGAATGAAAAATTCAAAATTATAGGGCACAGGGGAGCAAAGGGTGAAATGCCTGAAAACTCCCTCGCTGGCTTTGATTACATTCTAAAAAACGGGATAAATTGGGCTGAAATTGATTTAAGGCTCAATGAAGATAGTGAGATTATACTCCACCATGATAAAAAATCATTAAACCACATTTCAGAGCCGCCGATAAACTTTAACTCACTACCCACATTGAAAAAAACATTTTCCCTTTTTCCTTCATTAAACTTTAACCTTGAATTAAAGGAAAGCGAGGTTGCTGAAAAACTTGTAAATTTCACTGAGTTAAAAGAAAATCCCGAAAGATTCATAATCTCGTCTTTTCACCATCATACGGTAAAGAAAATGAAAAAGCAATTTCCCGAAATCCCCTGTTTATTCCTGATAAGCGGTGATTTCTTTGATTTATCTGATTACGTTTTAAAACACAAAGTTGACGGCGTGGTATTTGAACATGAATTCTTTTCGGAAAATGAAATCAAAAAACTACTTGATAACGGGAAACAGGTTTACTGCTACTCAGTTGACGATGTAAAAGATGTTCTGTACTTCTATAAACAGGGAATTAACGGGATAATCACAAACTATCCTGTAAAAATGAAAAAATACCTTGAAACAATTGAGCCTTTTAAAAAGCAATGACACAGTTTAATTTAGTATCCGATTACAAACCCTGCGGAGACCAGCCTGAAGCGATAGAAAACATACTGAAAAGCCTTGGAAAAGGGAACCGCTACCAGACCCTTTTAGGGGTAACAGGCTCGGGAAAAACCTTTACAATGGCAAACATAATTGAAAAATGGCAAAGGCCTACCCTTATAATTGCCCACAACAAAACCCTTGCGGCGCAACTTTATAATGAATTTAAAACATTCTTTCCTGAAAATGCCGTTGAATACTTTGTATCGTACTACGATTACTACCAGCCTGAAGCCTATGTCCCGGAAAGCGATTTATACATTGAGAAAGACTCGTCAATAAACGAACAAATTGAAAAATTGAGGTTGTCAGCGACAAAAAGCCTTTTAACAAGAAGGGACGTAATTGTAATAGCCTCGGTATCCTGCATTTACGGGTTAGGTTCTCCCCGTGAGTACAAAAACATGGCAATAACAATTTCAGCGGGAGAGATAAAAAACAGGGGAAGGTTTTTAATGGAATTGGCACAGATTCAGTATGTTAGAAGCATGTTTGAATCTGAAACAGGCACATTCAGGGTAAGGGGGGATACTATTGAAGTATTCCCGTCATATCAGGAAGAAGGAATAAGGATTGAAATGTTTGACGACGAAATTGAGGACATAAAACTCTTTGACCCTTTAACGGGAAAAACAATGAAAACGGTAAACTCAATAGAAATTTTCCCGTCTTCACACTATGTAACAAGCAAGGAAAGGCTTTTAATTGCGGTTGAAAGGATAAGGGAAGAGTTAAAGGAAAGGCTTGAGTTTTTTGAGAAAAGGGGAAAACTCCTTGAGGCACAGAGGCTTGCACAAAGGACAAACTACGATATTGAAATGCTCCTTGAAACAGGGATATGCAAGGGAATTGAGAATTATTCAAGGCACCTTGAAGGAAGGGGTGAAGGGGAGCCACCATTTACACTTTTAGATTACTTTCCCGAAGATTTCCTTGTCATTGTTGACGAAAGCCACATAACAATCCCTCAAATAGGTGGAATGTTCAGGGGAGACAGAAGCAGAAAGGAAACCCTTGTTGAATTTGGTTTCAGGCTCCCTTCTGCACTTGACAACAGGCCTTTGATGTTTGAAGAGTTTGAGGAAAAGATTAACCAGATTCTATTTGTGTCAGCAACCCCGGGAAAGTATGAAATAACAAAATCAAATGGCATTACGGCAGAGCAGATTATCAGGCCTACCGGATTGATAGACCCGAAAATCATTGTAAAGCCTGCAAAGAATCAGGTTGACGATTTAATAGATGAAATTCAAAAAAGGATTGAGAAGAAAGAAAGGGTGCTTGTGGCAACATTGACTAAAAAAATGGCTGAAAATTTAAGCGAATACCTTATTGAATTAGGGATAAAGGCAAAGTACCTTCATTCAGACATTGACACCCTTGAAAGGGTTGAAATACTCAAAAATTTGAGAAAAGGGGAATTTGATGTCCTTGTGGGGGTTAACCTTTTAAGGGAAGGGATTGATTTGC
>JALWHA010000345.1 GCA_027038695.1 Acidobacteriota bacterium | reverse complement strand
TCATCAACTTGAGTATGTGAAAAAGCAGTTGAAAGACTCTCTCCTTCCAATTGCCGAGAGAGTTGCAGGCAAAACATTGAGGGAAAAAGATTTAAAAAATGTTATCAAACTCTCAAGAGACGCAACAGAGTTATGGCTTGAAATATTAAACCTATGCGCTGAAAAGCCTTCCCCCTTAACAGTGTTTGACCAGTTTGTTTTTATGGCACCAATTGTTGAAATGAGGGGGGATAAGGAAACGGTTGACTATTACAATGCAATGTATAAAGAGGTAAAATCAAGGGTGAATATGGGGAAGGGTGCAATTAAAAAGGAAAGAAGAAGGCTTTTATGGGACAATTTGCCTATATGGTTTAAGATGAGGGAACTTGCATTAAAACTTGCAGAGAGGGGGATAAACATCCCAATTTCAACATACACCTATGCATGGGGTGAACTTGCCCCTTTAATGGACTTAAAAAAAGATGAGTTTGAGGTAATGGCAAGGGTTTACCTCTCCCCAATTCTAAACAGAGGGGCAGGGCACAAGTTAAAAACAATGATTAACATGGTTAAAAGTTTTAAGTTAGACGGGGTAATATTGCATTCAGACCGCTCCTGCAAGCCCTATTCAATGGGGCAGATGGACGAGAGAAACAAACTTATAGAAGAGTTTAAAATACCTGCAATGCTTCTTGAAGCAGACCAGAACGATGTAAACGCCTATTCAGAAGAGCAGGTTGCAATAAGGATTGAATCATTTTTTGAAATGTTAGGAGTAAAAGATGGCTAAAGCAATGGGAATTGATGTAGGCTCAACAACCGTAAAAATAGCGGTTATTGACGAGAATTACAAAATAGTGTTTAAACACATTGAAAACACAAAACCTAAAATTAAAGAGCAGGTAAATTATTTAATTGAAGATATCAAAACAAAATTCAACAATGAAAACTTTTCAATAGTCTCCACAGGGTACGGGAGAAAATTGGTTGAAGAGGCAAAAAAGCAGATAACTGAAATCACCTGCCACACTAAAGGCATATACCACACCTTAAACCACGGGGGAACATTGGTTGACATAGGGGGGCAGGATAGTAAGGTAATAGTAATTGACAAATACGGAAGGGTGCTTGACTTTACAATGAACGACAAATGTTCTGCTGGAACAGGCAGGTTTCTTGAGCACACAGCAGCAAGAATGGAAATCCCTGTAGAAAATATGGGGGAAATAGCGTTAAATGCAAAAAAGGAGTTGAAAATATCCTCAACCTGTACAGTGTTTGCGGAATCGGAAATAATATCCCTACTTGCTTATGGGGAAGAGGTTGACGCAATATTAAAGGGGTTGCACAGAGGGCTTGTATCAAGGATTGTGGGAATGATAAACTCTGTTGCCTTCACCCCGCCCCTAATGCTTTCAGGTGGGGTTGCGAAAAATAAGGCAATAAAGAAAATGCTTGAAGAGGAAACAGGGCAAAAAATCATAATGCCCCCACACCCTCAAATTATAGGGGCTTATGGAGCAGCAATATTCGCAATGGAAGGGTAAATTATAATACGCTAAAACCTTCGGTTATTTTTTCTAAATCAGTGTAAACTTCTAAAATTGAATTGTATTTGACTTCAAGGCACTTTTCTACAACTTCACCATATTTGCCAATTAAATTCAGGTCAACTTCTTTTGCCTTAAACTTCTCTATCAATATTTCATATAGCGTCTTACCAAAACCGTATATATCATTCACAACCGAATGCTTTTTAAAACTCATATCCTTGACATATCCAGTTGTGCCTATCCCTATTCCTATCGGTCTGTCTGGAAATGCTGGCTCTCCAATTCTCCCTGCAAAAGCAAAATCACTTAACTTAACTCTGTTGTTTTGAAACACAAGTATGTTTGATGGATTGAAATCATTATGGACTATATCTTGCTCATGTAAAAACATTAGGGCATTTAATATCTGTTTTATAAACAAAAGCTTATTTTCTGGATTGGGATATTTCTTAAAGTAAGATATCAAATCATTATAAAATGCGTATTCAACTAAAAACGAGAGGGAGCTTTCCCCC